>CAMKMK010000012.1 GCA_946413885.1 uncultured Prevotellaceae bacterium | reverse complement strand
TGAAATTTCAGGGCTTTTATACCCTTTTGCTCACGCGCCAAAGATGGTGTGGTAATTGGTTTCCATCTGAGAGGATAGGTCGCTGAGGGAAATTCCCAGTTTGATGGCTACCTGATTGTAGAGAAGGCTTATGGGACGTGGGTCATCGTCAGTTTCCAGGAGCATGCTTTCCAAGGGGCAGGAAAGGAGGCTCTGGGGGTTGTGGTGGAAGCCGAAGGAGATGTGGAATCCATGAGAAAGGAGCGACTGCATTTGCTGCTTTTTCCCTCGAAACCCATGCAGAATCCAGGGTTGTGTGGCTTTCGATTGGCGGCGGAGGGAGAGCATTTCGTCGATGGCTTTCACGCAATGGATGATAAGTGGCTTGCGAAGCGTTTCGCTCCATTGGATGTGTTTCAGGAAGACCTCCAGTTGAAGGGAAAAAGGAACCGTGCAGGCTTTGTCGAGTCCGCATTCGCCAATGGCCAGATAGGGATGGTCAGAGGGGAATTCTGCTGGTACGGCTTTGTCAGCCTGCCAGGGATGGATTCCCCACGAATCCACGTCCTGCTGGATGACCAGTTCGCCTTGTCGGGTAGGACGATGAGTGTGGAAGTCGATGAGGCGTGTCATGGTACAGGGTCGTATCCTGAACCTCCCCACGGATTGCATCGCAGGATGCGCCAAATGGCGAGGCCGAGTCCCTTGATGGGGCCGTGTTTGCGCAATGCCTCGATGGCATACTGGCTACAGGTGGGAGTGAAGCGGCAGGAGGCTGGTGTCAGAGGTGAGATGAACTTCTGATACAGGCGGATGGGTAGAATCAGTAGATCGGTAAGGGGATTAGTCATTTTCTTTGATTCTGGTGAGCAGGTTGATGATCCGATTGGTGACGACTTGGGAAGTGAAGGTCTCGTCACTCAGCCAGATGAAGGCTATGTAGAAACCTTTCCCAGCAGGGAGGATGTCCTTGTTGAGGCGATAGGCTTCGCGTATCTGCCGTTTGACACGATTGCGGTCGACAGCATGCTTGAAGTGACGCTTGGAAACGGAAACGAGGATTTGGGAGGCAGGTTCAGGCCGCTCCATATAGACCACACGAAGGGGAAAGGCTGAAAAGGATTTGTTGCCACCTGCAAAGAGTGCATCGATGACTTTCTTGCTGCATAGTCTCTCGCTTTTCCTGAAAGTGCGTCGTGGAGGGTTATCCATTTACTTTCTCCAAATAGGCATTCAGGGCAGAGGTGATGCTGGGGTATTGTTGGGAGGGAGCCTCGAGCTTGAGTTTCAAGCCCGCTTCTTTGACGGCCTTGGCTGTGGTGGGGCCAAACGTTCCGATGGCTACTTTGTATTTCTTGATGTCAGGGATGTTCTTGATGAGCGCATTCAACCCGCTGGGACTGAAAAGGATGACCATGTCGTAGTCGAAAGGCTTGTCGGAAGGGAGGGGATTAGGAACGGTGCGATACATGACTCCTTCCTTGTGGACAATCTTCTTGCTTTCCAGAATATCAGCAAATTCGTTGTTGTGGACGTTGCTCAGGGGGATGAAGTATTTGTCGTTCTTGTGCTTGACAATTTGGGGAATGATGTCGTCGATCTTTCCTGTGGTGCCAAAGAACACCTTGCGCTTGCGGTATTGGACGTACTTCTGGATATAGAGAGCAACGGTTTCTGTGATGCAGAAATATTTCATGTCATCAGGAACGTTGATGCGCAACTCCTTGCAAAGTTGGAAGAAATTGTCGATGGCATGACGCGAAGTGAACACGACAGCTGTATAATCCAGAATGGAGATGTGCTGCTGACGGAATTCCTTGGGCGACAATCCCTCAACTTTAACGAAAGGATGGAAATCTATTTGGACGCCGCATCGACGAGCTATCTCATAGTAAGGTGACCTCTCAGAGGAGGGTTTAGGTTGTGAAACCAGTATCTTTTTAATCATGCCTTTGTCCTAAAATTTTACAATCAGGATGTCAACTGTTCGCATCAAAATATTCCAGATAATGACCAATGGGACCATTTCCAGGGCGCAAAGGTACACAATAATATGCAAACTGCCAAGCAGATTTCTGAAAAAGATGTTGAAGCACTTGTATGCAAGCAGAACTTTAACTAAAATTATCAAACAAAGTGCTGCTAAAATACAATAAAGTGACGGAAAATTAAGGTAAACGGTTATCAGCACGACGGGGAAGAGGAGACCTGCCTCGACGGCCGAAAGGAAGGTGTATGTTTCGTTAAAAAAACGGCGTTGTTGCTTGTCGAAGAAAATCCAGTTTATCAGGGAATATGCCGTCCGTTTAAGAAAGAAAAAGAGAAGTCCACCCAAGACGAAGACTCCCAGCATGATATGGGGTGACCAAGGCTCGAAGAAAATGTCGAGTTCGTATTGCATGTATCCAAAGAGGAGAACAGTTCCCATCATGCTCAGCAGGAGGGTCGTCAGGAAAGAAGCATCCGGATCGAGACAGGTTTCCACAGAGGATGCGTTCTGCATCTCGTTGGAAGGGAAGAAGAAGTTCTTGGCTTGCAGATGAAGGAATTTTCTGCTGCGATGGAGAATGAAGGCTCCCATCAGGAAGATGAGCAAAACCATGCCTGTAATCCAATCATCGCGCCAAAGACGATAGGGGACAGGATGGGCCACGTAACCTGTTGGACGTACCTCCAGTTCAGGATGAAAGAGACTGTTTTCTGCAAAGAAGCTTTGGCGATAGACAGACAAGCTGTCGAGGGAAACATAAGGACTCTTTCCTACAAGGCCAGGAATGTTGAGGGTATCAGGTCGAGTGCTGAGGAAATGCTCGCGTGGGGGCAGATTGGCCTGGATGGCAGAATCCAGTTGCGAGGGAGTCGCATTGGGCATGCTTTGTGCAATACGATAGACGCTGAACTTGCGGGGACGTATCGAGTCAGGAGTCGCCTGAACGGATACTTCCTCGAGCTGGATGCTCTGGATGCTATCGGGTTGCAACGTGTTCATCGTTAAATGGCTGCAAATCTGCGTACTTTGGTATCCCAAAGGGGAGTACTCATTGTCAGTTGAAGTGCCTCATCGACGGACTGTGCCACGCGCCAGATGGCTGTGTGCTCCTGACGCATGAAATTCTCCTCAGCAGCCCGTTGGAACATATCGAGCAAGGAATCGTAGTACCCGTCAACATTGAGGATCACGATGGGTTTGAGATAAAGCCCCAGCTGCTTCCACGTGATGAGTTCCGTCAGCTCAGCCATCGTGCCGCATCCGCCTGGGAGGATGATAGCTGCATCGCTGAGCTCGGCCATTTTCTGCTGACGGGTATGCATGTCAGGCGTTTCCACAATCTCTGTCATGCCTTGGTGGCACCATTTTTCCTCGATCATGAAAGAGGGGATAATGCCAATAGCCCGTCCGCCTGCCTCGAGACATCCATCTGTGGAGGCCTGCATGAGACCCAGATTGCCTGCTCCATTGATGAGTGTGATGCCTAGTTGCCCCATCTTTTGACCTAACAGATGTGCTGCCTCGAAATACTTGTCATCAATTTTGGTACTGCTGGCGCAATAAACGCAAATGCTGTGAATCATAATCCAAATGCTTCCTTGATTTTATCTACATAATCCAATTTCTCCCATGTGAAGAGCTCTACTGTCATGGTTTTTCGACGATCGTTGTAGAGGGAATCGAACGTCTTGGTGACCACCTTTGGCTCACGACCCATGTGTCCGTATGCAGCCGTCTCCTCATAGATGGGGTTGCGCAACTTCAGCCTCTGCTCGATGCTGTAGGGACGCAGGTCGAAGAGTTTATGAATCTTTTGGGCAATCTCGCCATCAGTAAGGTTGACATGCTTGCGGCCATAAGTGTTCACGTAGATGCTGACAGGTTCAGCTACACCAATGGCATAGCTTATCTGCACCAGCATCTCATCTGCCACTCCAGCAGCCACCATATTCTTGGCAATGTGGCGGGCAGCATAGGCAGCGCTGCGATCCACCTTGGACGGGTCCTTGCCACTGAAGGCTCCTCCACCATGTGCACCTTTGCCGCCGTATGTGTCAACAATGATCTTGCGGCCAGTAAGCCCTGTATCTCCATGAGGTCCACCCACGACGAACTTGCCCGTAGGATTGACAAAATATTTGGTGTCATCATTAAAGAGGGCGAGGATACGGTCATTGTTGATGGAGGCTTTCAGACGAGGAATGAGAATGTTGATCACATCATCACGGATGCGTTTCTGCATCTGGAGAGCAGCCTCTTCTTCTGCCTCGTAGGAATCATCCTTTGGAAGAATGAACTCGTCGTGTTGCGTGCTGAGAACGATGGTGTCGATGCGTACGGGGATATTGTCGTCGTTGTACTCAATGGTGACTTGACTCTTGGAATCAGGACGCAGGTAAGTCATTTGTTTGTTCTCGTGACGGATTTCCGCCAACACAATCAGCAAGCGATGCGCCAGATCCAAACTGAGAGGCATAAAGTTGTCTGTCTCGTTGGTAGCATAGCCAAACATCATACCTTGGTCGCCAGCGCCCTGATCTTCGCGGATTTTTCTGTCCACACCACGGTTGATGTCATTGCTCTGCTCGTGAATGGCAGAGAAGACTCCACATGAATTGCCCTCGAACATGTACTCTGTCTTGGTGTAGCCGATACGATTAATGACTTCGCGTGCAATGCGCTGCAGATCCACATAGGCCTGTGTCTTGATCTCACCTGCCAGGACTACTTGTCCTGTGGTAACCAAAGTCTCGCAAGCAACTTTTGCTTGAGGATCGAATGCCAGAATCTTGTCTAAGACGGCATCGCTGATTTGATCTGCCACCTTGTCAGGATGGCCTTCTGAAACGGATTCAGATGTAAATAAATAACCCATAATTTAATTAAACAATAATAAATTAATAAATGTATGGGGAAAGAAATCGGGCGAAATGCGTGACGATGTTTTTACCAAATGGAGAAGAGAGGTGACATCGTTCCTTTTAGCATTTTTTACTGTGGTTGCAAGCAGCCCAAATCTGTCCACATGTTGAATTCGCGTGCAAAGGTACGAAGAAAAGTTGATACAACGTACTTTGTAGGGAAAAGATTTATTCTGAAGGCAAAATTTCGCGGAGAGGTATCATCACAAAATCCCTTTCCTGCATGTGTGGATGAGGTAACGTGAGACCTTTCTCTTCAACGTGAAGGTCATCGTAAAGCAACAGGTCAATATCGATGGGACGATCATGGTATTGTCCGTCCACGCTCTTTTTCGTTCGACCCAATTCACGCTCTATCTGCTGAGTCTCAAGAAGACAACGGCGTGGAGACAACATGGTGTAAACAAGAGCTGCGGCATTGAGGAATGGGTGTTGACTCTGAAATCCCCAAGGTTCCGTCTCGATGAAGGATGAAACACGTTCCACCACGCCCACGCGCTCATCGAGGAGCGCAAGAGCCTGGCGAATCATTTGTTCACGGTCACCCAGATTGGAACCTAAACTGACATACAGATTATGCATCTTAGTCCTGAAGGATCAGCATGGCATCACCATACGTGCCAAAGCGGTATCGTTTCTCAACGTCGTGCTCATTGAAGCGAAGAGCTTCCTTGTAGGCCGTCATGATCAAGTCATAGCCTCCATAGGCACAAGTAAGCATCAACAGGGTGCTGTAGGGCATGTAGAAGTTGGCAATCATGGCATCAGCCATCTTGAACTCGTATGGAGGGAAGATGAACTTGTTGGTCCATCCGTCATATTCCTTCAATCGGTTATCTGCGCTGACAGCAGTTTCCAAGGTGCGCTGAACTGTGGTACCTACGGCAACCACCTTGTGTTCCTCCTCCTTGGCTTTGTTTATGATGTTGCAAGCTTGTGCGTTGACGTGCATCTCCTCGCTATCCATCTTGTGTTTGGTCAAGTCCTCCACATCGATAGCACGGAAATTACCCAATCCGCAATGCATGGTGACAAAAGCGAAATCGATGCCCTTGATTTCCATCATTTTCATCAGTTGGGGAGAGAAGTGCAGACCAGCTGTAGGAGCGGTAACAGCACCCTCGTTCTTGGCAAAGATGCATTGGAAATCCTCTAAGTCTGCAGGAGTGGCATCGCGTTTGATGATTTCCTTTGGAATGGGAGCCTCGCCTAAGGCAAAGAGGGCACGCTTGAATTCATCGTGGGGGCCATCGTAAAGGAACCGCAGCGTTCTGCCTCGACTGGTGGTGTTGTCAATCACCTCAGCCACCATGGAATCATCTTCGCCAAAGTAGAGCTTGTTGCCAATACGAATCTTGCGGGCTGGATCCACGAGAACGTCCCAAAGACGCATGTCTTCGTTCAACTCGCGCAGCAGGAAAACCTCAATCTTGGCACCTGTTTTTTCCTTGTTGCCATAAAGGCGAGCAGGGAAAACCTTCGTGTCGTTGAAAACAAAAACATCCTTTTCCTGGAAATAATCCAGAATGTTACGGAAGGAATCGCGATGCTCGATTACTTCGCTCTTGGCGTGAACCACCATCAATCGACAGTCGTCTCTGAAGGGAGTAGGTTCTTGTGCAATACGATCCTCTGGAAGTCTGAATTTGAATTGGGAGAGTTTCATCCTTATTTATTTTTATTGTATTGTTCTTAATTTCTTTTGTTATGTCATCGTTGACCATCCTCTGCTGTTTTCAAGTCTTCTATTTCTTGCTGGTCGAGCCATTGGGGAAAATCTTCGATCTTCATGCAATCTTCTGCTCTTACATCATTTATCTTAGTACGACGCAAAGCAATCAGATGGGCTCCACTACCAAGTTTCTGACCAATGTCGCGAGCAAGAGCACGAATGTAGGTTCCCTTGCTGCATACAACGCGTATGGTCATCTGCATGGTATCAGGATTGAAATCGAGTAGTTCTATCTCGTCGATAACCAATACTTTGGGCTTTAGCTCGACTTCCTTTCCCTTGCGGGCAAGGTGATAGGCACGTTTTCCTTCCACTTTACAAGCAGAAAAGGAGGGAGGAACCTGTTCTATTTGACCTATAAAGGTCTTGAGTACCTCTAAAACGCCTTTCTGAGTAATATGGTCAGTGGGATAGGTGGCATCGATGGGCTTTTCCAGATCGAAGGAGGGAGTTGTGGATCCCAACTGCAGGGTGGCTACATATTCCTTAATATGGGCCTGGAGTTCCTCGATGCGCTTGGTGGCACGTCCTGTACAGATTATCATCACACCTGTAGCAAGTGGATCTAAAGTGCCGGCATGACCAACTTTCAGTTTCTTGACACCTAACTTCTTACACAAAAGCCAACGAACCCTGGCTACCAAGTTGAAACTTGTCCAGGTAAGAGGTTTGTCGAAATAAAGTATTTCTCCTTCTGTGAAATTCATGTGTCAGATGACAAAATATTAGCTTTTTAACCCAAGATCAGCACCAAGATGCCTGCGATGGCACAATAAATGCCAAAATAGATGAGTTTGCACTTCTTCACCAGAGAAATCATCCATTTGCAAGCAAAGCATCCTGAGATGAATGCTGCCAGAAAACCAATGATGATGGCAGAGGAGGGAATAGGTGTTGTGGCTCCATGTTCTGCCAGATATTCTGCACTTGGTGCAAAGATGTGCTTGAAGTCAAGGAGAGCCTCACCCAAAATGGGTGGAATCACCATCAAGAACGAGAACTGCGCCAACTTTTGCTTGCTGTTGCCTAACAGAAGTCCTGTAGCAATTGTACTGCCACTTCGGCTCAATCCTGGCAATACGGCACAAGCTTGAGCGATACCAATGACAAAAGCATGCAGAGGTGGCATCTTCTCACGCTCACGTGGTTGATAGAAGTAGGTCAAAGTGAGCAGGATAGCTGTAATGATAAGACAGGTACCCACAACTAGCGCGCGTATATGTTCGTTGGCATACAACGCTTCGATGCTGTCCTTGAAACAGAGGCCTACAATACCTACAGGAATCATCGAGATCAGGATGTTTACAGTATATTTGGTCTCATCATTCCATTCGAATTTCAGTAACCCACGGAAGATCCAAGCAATCTCTTTCCACAGGATCACCAGAGTTGCAAGGACTGTCGCGATGTGGACAACAATATCGAAAGTCAGTCCTCCTGCCTCTGAGTCGATGCCAAGAAGCATCTTGCCAATCTCTAAATGGCCACTACTGCTGACAGGAAGATACTCCGTAAGGCCCTGTACCAGACCTAAGATGAGGGCTTGTATATCACTCATTGCTGTCTTCCTTCTTTTCTATTCGAGAATTGGGTTTGTACATGATGGCAACAATCACGAAGAGGAAGCCTGCAAGACAAACCAGAGGTGCCAGTTTGATACGGGTGGCACTAAAAATCTCAGGATTGAAGGCCTTCTCACTGCTGCCTGAGCCAGACATCAGAATGAAACCAATGATGATGATCACCATTCCAATAGCCAGCAGAATGAAATTCTTTTTTTCAAATGCAAATTTGTTCATGTTACTCTTTATATAAATCTTTAACTTTTTTCTAATGTAAGGCACTCTCACGCAGATTCAGGTAATGAGTGACAGAAAGGTAGGTACACAATACGGTAATCGCCAGTCCAAAGATAAGGACACAACCTGCCATGATGGCGATGTTGGTCGTGGGAACATATTGCTGGATAGCTGCATCGTACTTGAATGCCCAATGGATTGCGCCCAACAGGACAGCATCAGCCAGTACGGCCGACAGAATGCCAATCCAGAAACTGCGAATGAGGAAGGGACGACGGATAAAGCTCCATTTGGCACCCACCAGTTTCATCGTGTGGATAATGAAGCGGCGACTGTAAACACTTAGCCGTACGGTATTGTTGATGAGACTGAGGGAAACAATAACTAAGAGAACAGCGATAACAAGTAAAATCAATGAGACACGTTGCAGGTTCTCGTTGAGGCTGTCCACCAAATCCTTCTGATACATGACATCAGATACAAGTTCACTCTCACTCAGGTCTTTTGATATCCACTGAAGGGAATCGTTGCACGCGTAGTCAGCCTTCATTTTCAGTTCCATAGAGATGGAGAAAGGATTTGCTCCAAGGAATTCGGTAGGATCCAGTCCCATAGCCTCTATCTGCTCATTCAGGGCTTGTTCGCTGCTGATGTATTCTATTTCGTTGACATAGTCCTTCTGGCTCAGTTCCGTCATGAGTTTCTTGGCTTCCTGAGTGGATGCATCGTCTTGTAGTACGACGGTGACAGTAAGGTTCTCGCGAACGGATTCGCTCAGCTTCTTGGCGGTCAGCACGAAGATTACTACCAAACCCAAAAGCATGAGGACCATCGTTGTGCTGATGGTACTCGTAAGTGCTTGCCATTGCCAAGAGGAATGTTTCTTTCTCATCTCTTAATACTTTTTCTCGCTTTTAATCCTTGCATTCTACGCCCTTCAGGGTGGCGCTGCTGCTCTCTGTGATATGTACGCGAACCGTCTCTCCAATGTGATGGGAGCCACGATCGATGATGACCACCTTGTTTTGACTTGTTCTGCCAAAAAGTTGTTCACGACTGCGCTTGCTGACTCCTTCGAGCAGGATTTCAAAATCTTTTCCTATGCATCGCGCATTGCTCTCTGCGGAAAGTTCTTTTTGCAGGGCAATCAATTCGTTGAGTCTGCGGATCTTGGTCTCTTCAGGAATGTCGTCAGGCAGATGCTTGCTGGCATAGGTGCCAGGACGTTCGCTGTATTTGAACATGAAAGCACTATCGTAGGCACATTCGCGCATCAGGCTCAGGCTCATTTGATGATCCTCTTCTGTCTCGCTGCAATACCCACAAAAGATGTCAGTACTCAAGCCGCAATCTGGGATAATCCGACGGATGGCAGCCACACGATCCAGGTACCATTCGCGTGTGTACTTGCGGTTCATAAGTTTCAGTATGCGATTGCTTCCGCTTTGTACAGGCAGATGGATGTGGTGGCAGATGTTGGGCTCTTCAGCAATCACGTGCAACGTATCATCACTCATGTCCTTAGGGTGCGACGTGGTGAAGCGGACACGCATGTTAGGAACCTCTCTGGCAACCAGTCGAAGCAGCTCAGGAAAACGGATTTCTCCTTCCCCTGAAGGATTGGGGGCTGCATAGCTGTTTACATTCTGCCCCAAGAGAGTCACTTCCTTGAACCCGCGGTCAGACAAATCTCGACACTCGCGGAGGATACTCGCCACATCACGGCTGCGCTCACGTCCTCGCGTATAAGGCACGATGCAGTAATGACAGAAATTGTTGCATCCGCGTGTAATGCTAACAAATCCGTTGATATGAGTGCCGCAGATACGCTGAGGAATGATGTCGCGATAAGTCTCTGTGGTGGAAAGTTCCACGTTGATGGCTTTCTGGCCACATTCCACTTGAGCAATCAGGTCAGGCAGCGACATATAGCTGTCAGGGCCCACAACAATGTCAGCATGATGTTCCTCAATAAGCTTCTCGCGAACCCGTTCAGCCATACAACCCAGCACACCAATGATCAGGTTCTGCTTCCTTTTTTTCAAGCTGTACAGAAACTCTAATCTATTGATAATCTTCTGTTCCGCGTTGTCGCGAACGGAGCAAGTATTCAGGAAAACAGCGTTGGCTTCTTCTATATCCTGACATATCTCATAACCGGCCATTCCCATGATAGATGCAACAACTTCGCTATCAGCGATGTTCATCTGGCAGCCGTATGTCTCGATAAGAAGTTTCCTCATTTGAGTCAAAATCGTTTTTTGCACTGCAAAGGTAGTCAATTTTTGTCATTCTTGTTCTTTTTTTTACATGTAAAACGAATGCAAAACCGACCAAATGTGTTAAAAAACGCTAATCAAGGAAACATTTGTTAGCAAATACTTGGTGTTTTTAAAGATTATTACGAATTTTGGAGTGCCGAATAAAACATTAGATTTTTTCATAGTTAAGGTTTAGTTTAAATTGGAGGAAGGGAGCTGTGAAGCCCCCTTCTTTTTTGTATGTATGCTCTGGTAGAAAAGGATCAATAGAGATTCTTATTTGATAATTATATTTGAGTCATAATAGAGTTTCATGGTATCAATGAGGAGAGTTAGTACTTTACTACCGCAACTTTAATGTTTTTTTGTCTTGCCAATTCTATCATATTTTTAATACCCAAACTTTGTCCATCCCAAAATGCTATTAAAGCATCGGCATAAGTTGTCATTTCATCATTTGATACTCTAATGGCATCTTGGCCATATTTACCCCAGTTTGCTTCGTGTGGTTCTGTAATAAAATCAACGTCTTCAGACAACCTATCAATAAACATATCCGTCAATCTTGATGCTCCTGTAATAATAACTAAAGTGTGGGTATTCATCTTGTCAGACAAATAATATAAGAATTTTTTCTTAAATAAATCGTAATCCTTAAAAGAATGACTTACAGCAAGTATAACTTTATATTCTGGTTTTTCAAAATAGGGTGGAGTTACCACTTCCTCAATAAAAATGTCTTCTGGTTTTTGAATGTTCACAGGTATATCTTTAGGATAATAGCTTCTGCATCTCTCAGCTTCATCCATAGAGGGATAGGCAGGCTTGCCATAATTTTTACTTAATCTACAAGTGGAGTATTCCTCGTACATAGTTGCATAGTAAAATTTACATAATAAACATCTACGTAATCCTTTATGCTTAGACATCCATAAAAAGACCTCCCAAAATCCACATTTTCCAAAATTTTTAATGTTGACCACATTAAGTTCAACTGCAGAATTTGTCCGTAGCTTGTATTTTGCCATGCTACAATCAATTTCAGTAAGATAACCAATAGGATCCAGGTCAGGGTTATATACGTATCTCTGTAATTTTACCTGATTTGTAATCTTAATATCCCTTTTAAAAGAGATAAATTCCACTATCTTTTCTCTCTTTAAAGCATATCGAGAGGATTCACGTAAAACATTATTCTTTTTAAAATTAATGATATCCAGTTCTTTCCTTATCTTAATTTCAATAATTCGTAACCCAGAATTTCTTTTGTCTTCATCACATGGATGTGATACGCATACTTCAATTAATATGGGTTCAATATGGGGATTTTTGCTATTTGTAAGGAGAATATCAGCAATATACCCATTTATGGGTGCTTCTTCCGTACAAGTATCATAGTATTTCTTCAAATCAATTGAATATGAAGGGTCTCCTTCTCGACAGCGAGGATTTTTGTATTTACATTCAGTATTATTACATTCTTTAGTGACTTCATATTCAATCAAGAATGTTGGTTCATTATAAAATTTTTGTTTGATAATCAGCTTTGTTAACTTGTGTAAATAAGTCTCTCCAGAACATTCTACTATTTCTCTATGATAAAAATGGGGTCTTCGGTACTTGCTGCCAATCGCACGCGGCATGAGTTCTTGGCCGCATCCAATACAATAGAATTTAAATTGTTTACGATTGTCGTTTGTTATGTCATCGATAGAAACAATATTATCCCTATCATTATCTATAAAAGCATGTTGATATTTTATCTCAGCCATAAGCAGTTATATTACGACACTAATTACTTCTTTCTATGGTATCTAATACCATTTGTTCAGCATTTTTGCTTAGTTAATAATCTATCATTATTACTCTTTTTCTCACAAAGTTATAAAAAGTCGCAACCAAAACAAATAGTTTTCACCAAAATACTTTTGAAATATGTGGTTTCTCTTTTCATCACAAAGCAAATAGTATAAGAATAGATTCTTCTGAAAACACGCAAATATATCATCGCTTATTTCTTATAGCTTACAGTTTACAGTTTTCAGGTGAGCAAATACATGATGTAAAAGGAAAGGAATGGTGAGAATTTCAAAATAGTAAAAATATGAGTTACTATATATCTATATAGTAAGAATTTGACTCAACATTTTTGAGGCTATGTAAGTGCTGCTGTGAAAACTGTAAACTGTAAGTTGTAAGAAACGATTCTGCTTCTTAAGTATTGCCTCGTCTCCTATGACAAAACAAAAATGTGGTATGATTTTCAAGAAATCAGAAATCTTTACAAAATCCAACTTCTCAGGAGACTTTGGGAGACGAAACACGTTGAAAGGCGAAAGACAACGTGTTGAGTTGGTGAAATCAACGTGTTGAAATTGCAAAGACAACACGTCGAAATCCGGAAGTCAACACGTTGTGTCTTTTGGAAGGATGGGATGCTCTACAATGCCATAATGTAATTGCTTGATAATCTAACGATTATACGATATTTTACATTCAGGAACAGGCATTGGTCGAGAGATGTTCAAATTTCTTCCTTCTGTCAAAGAGAAAGACATCGGAAATCTTGACAAAATTTGATTCTATGGGTTTTCTCTTTGGCGTTAATGCTGGTTTTTCTTCTGATTATTTTCTTTTTCAGCTATGAGAAATATGGTTATGAAACAGCGCCACAGGTTTTTCGTGTGACTTTGAACCTTAAACTTTAAACATCTTTATTCTGGCAATTCGATAATTTTCACTATCTTTGCTTTCAAATAAAAGCAGATACGATGAAAAAACATGTATTTTGGACCGTTTTGACGGCCACAATGATGCTCTGTGGAGGCTGGAACACCCTGTCGGCCCAAACAGATGTGAACGACAAGAATAATGATGAAACTGACCTGATGAGCGACACGTGGGTGGCTACAGACGCATTAGGGCGCCAGATGCCGCTGAATGAATCGGTAGGCGACATCAAGACTGACCATCGCCGGGTAGTGGGCATCTTTTACATCACTTGGCACACGCCCAACAATCACAACTTGAAGGGACCATATACTGATGTGACGAAGATTCTGAACGAAGATCCTATGGCAAGGAAGCAGACCAGTCATCCGCTTTGGAAATATGGTTCCTACCATTGGGGTGAGCCTGAAGTTGGTTACTTCCTGAGCCAAGACGAGTGGGTCATCCGTCACGATATTTCCATGCTGCAGGATGCAGGAGTGGATGTCCTTGTAATGGATGTCACCAACGGCGTTTGCTATTGGGACGAGTGGGAAGTGCTCTTCTCCACCATGATGAAAATGCGTCAAGAGGGTAACCGTACCCCGCAATTCATCTTCTGGTCCTACAACAACAAGCCTGTGAATGTAGTCAAGCAGCTCTATGAACGGTATTATAAGGCTGAAAAATACAAGGACCTTTGGTTCTACTGGGACGGCAAGCCTCTGTTGCTCTATAATGCCGACCCGTCGAGCGACGCTAACGGGAAGTATAAGGATGCAAGCGCCAGTGACTATCCGCAAGAGATACTTGATTACTTTACCCTACGCAATATGTGGTGGGGATACTATGAATCGAAGGGGAAAAGATATATAGGTACTGAGGATAACTGGAGTTTTGGCTACCAGATGGACCATCTGGACATTGTCTGTATGACCCCTAAGCAGTTAGTTTCCAAGCACAAGGGCCAACTGGAAGAGGCTGCTGTCACGCCTGCCCAGCACCCTCTGGCTATGGACGATCGGCACATGGGAGTGGGGAAGTCCTGGTCGCGCCACACTTTGGAACCTGAACTTGACGAGCACGATATGCCCCGCCGCGCCTATGTACCCTGGCTGGGAAAGACTGTAGATAACCCTACTGGTTACGGCATATACTTTCAGGAGAGGTGGGATGATGCTTTGGCTGCCGATCCTCAGTTCATCTATTTGAATGACTGGAACGAGTGGACTGCTGGCAAGTATGGATGGGGCGACAACGCATGGTTCCTGAACCGTCCTCGTCACTCCTTCGTCTTCGTTGACCAGTATAATGCTGAGTTCAACCGTACCATTCAGCCCATGAAGGACGGCTATACGGACAACTTCTACATGCAAATGGCTCAGAACATTCGTCGATACAAGGGTGCAAGGCCAATTCCTGTGAACAAGGGATATAATAAAATAGGTATAGACGGCGATTTTACTGACTGGAAAGACGTAACGGTTTTGTATCGAGACACACGCGGAGACGTCACTCACCGTGATGCCGACGGGTATGCTGGGTTACACTATACTGACCAAACAGGACGTAACGACATACAAGACGCCAAGGTCGCGCTTACCAGAAAGGGAGAAGTTTGTTTTTATGTGCGTACTGGTCAACCTCTCTCGCCCTGTACCGATTCAGACTGGATGCTACTCTTTATCGATGTTGACCAGGATGCCTCTACAGGTTGGTACGGCTACGACTTCGTGGTGAACCGCCTTGTGAAGGATGCGCGAACCACCACGCTGATGCACTTTGAAGAAGGCGAATGGAAGGAAGTGACGACCCTTCCTTTTGCGGTAAATGGTTGCGAACTGGAACTGGCCATTCCCGCCCAATGGCTTGGACTTAATGGAAAGGAAGAAAGTTTTGACTTCAAATGGGCAGATAATCCTGGTCCCTTGAAGGACATCATCTCGCTCTGTCTGCATGGCGATACGGCTCCGAACCGCCGCTTCAACTACCGCTTCATCTGGAAGAAAAAATAAGGAAAAAAGAAAAGAGCGTGTTAAGTTCTACACGCTCTTTCTTGGGTTGGGCTACCCGGGTTCGAACCAGGACTAAGACGACCAAAATGTCTTGTGCTACCATTACACCATAGCCCAATCCTATCCATTCTTTTTCAGAATGCGGGTGCAAAGATACAAAGAAAAGTGTAAAGAGGAAAATGAAAAGAGAAAAATTGTTGCTTTCTCTTTCCAAAAACCATCACATTTCCGATCTTTTTATTTCGCTATGAGCAGAAAATACTTCTTTTTGCCTTGCTGAACGAGCAGATACTTACCATCCAAAAGATTTTCTTCTGTAACAAGTTGATCGAAAGCAGAAAGTTTCTCCTTGTTGAGGGAAACGCCGCCACCTTGGGTAAGTTTGCGCATCTCGCTCTTGCTGGGGAAGCATTGTGTCTTTTCGGCAAACAGGTCAACGGCTTTGATACCTTCGCCTGTCAGGAGTGCCTTGTCGATCTCGAAGGTGGGAACTCCGCTGAACACGTCCAAAAGGGTTTGCTCGTCCAGTTTGACCAGACTCTCCTTTGTTGCCTTTCCAAACAGGAGATTGCTGGCCTCGAGAGCCAACTCGTAATCTTCGCGTCCATGAACCATCACGGTCACTTCTTCTGCCAACTTTTTCTGCAGTACACGACGACCTGGATCCTGGCGATGCTCCTCGATGAGGCTTTCGATGGTTTCCTTGTCCAAGGAGGTGAATATCTTGATGTAACGCTCTGCGTCAGCGTCAGCAACATTGAGCCAGAACTGGTAGAAAGTGTAGGGGCTTGTACGGTTGCGGTCGAGCCAAATGTTGCCCTTTTCCGTCTTTCCAAATTTCTTACCGTCAGCTTTCGTGATGAGAGGACAAGTGAGAGCAAAGGCTTCGTTTTCTATGCCCAGTTTGCGGCGGATGAGTTCTGTGCCAGTCGTGATGTTTCCCCATTGGTCGCTACCACCCATCTGGAGTTTGCAGTTCTTGGTCTGATAGAGGTACAGGAAATCGTAGCCTTGCAAGAGCTGATAAGTGAACTCTGTGAACGACATTCCATCCTGTGCCTCGCCATTTAGACGACGCTTTACGCTATCCTTTGCCATCATGTAATTGACGGTGATGCATTTGCCGATATCGCGTGCGAAATCCAGGAAAGTGAAGTCTTTCATCCAGTCGTAGTTGTTGACCAATTCGGCACGGTTGGGCGCATCGCTCTCAAAATCAAGGAAACGTGACAGTTGCTTCTTGATGCATTCCACGTTGTGGCGAAGTGTCTCCTCGTTGAGAAGATTACGTTCTTGGCTCTTGCCGCTGGGGTCACCAATCATGCCTGTCGCTCCACCAATCAGAGCCAAGGGCTTGTGGCCGCAGCGCTGAAGATGACGAAGCATCATCACTCCACAAAGATGACCGATATGGAGGCTGTCTGCCGTAGGGTCGATACCTACGTAGGCAGTCACGGTTTCCTTTTCCAAAAGTTCTTCTGTGCCTGGCATCATCTGGTGGATCATGCCTCTCCATTTCAATTCTTCTACAAAATTCATCGAATGATTGTTTATCAATTTAGCGTTAATAAAATATGCTTCTACTTCACTTCCCAAATGTCATTGGTTTCAAGCAGTTCTGCAAAGTTGTGGTAAGGCTTCTTGGCACTAATCTCTTCTATCTGGGCTTCTATCGCATCGTTGTAGGTGGGAGCCTCCACGTCGCGTATCACGCCCAATGCAATGGGGAATCCGTCGTTGTCGCCCATTAATGCCAACTTGAGTTGGAGGGTGTTGTCCTGGCAATGAGCATCGTGAACAAGAATATCGTCAATCGTAACATTGTTTTGACCAATCTCTACAACTTTCAGAGAGAAGCCGTCTTGCACCAATCCATATTGTTGCTGGTCGCCAAAGACGAGGGGTTCACCATGCTTGACATAGATGGCATTCTTGGCACGTGTTGCACCAGAATAGACAGCATCGTGAGCACCATTATTGAAGATGACACAATTCTGTAGGATTTCACACACGCTGGAACCCTTGTGATTATAGGCAGCCTTCAGTATTTCGATGGTACCTGGAGCATCTGTAGCTACGGCACGAGCGAAGAAATGACCACGTGCTCCAAAGCAAAGCTCAGCGGGACGGAAAGGATCCTCGACAGTACCGTAAGGGCTTGACTTGCTGACGAATCCACGGGGACTGGTAGGACTATACTGACCCTTGGTAAGCCCATAGATTCGATTATTCAGCAGGATCATGTTGAGGTCAATATTTCTTCGATTTGCGTGGATGAAATGGTTACCTCCGATAGCCAGTCCATCACCATCGCCGCTTATCTGCCAAACGGCAAGCTTGGGATTCGTCACCTTGCATCCAGTTGCAATGGCGGCGGCACGGCCGTGAATGGTATTCATACCATAAGTTGCCATATAGTGTGGCAAACGACTGGAACATCCGATGCCAGAGATGACAGCAGTATTCCAAGGATCGACACCTATTTCTGCCATTGCTTTCTGCAGGTTGGCAAGGAAAAAGTGATCGCCACAACCAGGACACCATCTGGGCTGTCCTTTCTTAAAGTCTTGTGCTGTATATGCCATAATAATGTCCTTTCCTTACTTGTTGATAATTGCGTTGAAAGCCTCTACCAATTCGTTGACAACAAAAGGTTGACCTTTTACTTGATTGAATTGATAGGGACAGAAACCATCGACTTTCATGCGTAGCCAACTTGCCAGCTGACCCATGTTCTGCTCTGCAACCACTACCTTGGAATACCCCTTCAGTACCTCTGCTGTATTCTTGGGCAGCGGATTGATGTACTTGAAGTGTGCCAAAGCAACCTTCTTGCCTGAGGCACGCATCTCGTCCATCGCTGCGTGAAGGTGTCCAAAGGTTCCTCCAAAGCCTACAATCAGTAGGTCAGCATCCTCTTTGTCACCCAATACTTCTAAGTCAGGAACATGAATGTTGGCAATCTTCTGGGCACGTTTGCGTGTCATCAGATCATGATTCTCAGGATTTGTGCTGATAGCGCCTGTCTTATCGTCTTTCTCCAATCCACCTAAGATATGTTGGAATCCTTCACGACCTGGAACAGCCCAATAACGGGTACCATTCTCAGTACGCATGTAAGGAGTCCAAACTCCCTTGAGTTCCTCAGGAACATAAGGAGGATTGATGGTGGGGTATTCTGACAAATTTGGTAAACGAAAGGCAGCAGAGCCATTAGCCACATAAGCGTCAGTCATCAGGATGACAGGGGTCATGTGTTCAAGGGCAATCTTGCTTGCCTGATAGGCTGCATCGAAGCAATCAGTAGGACTGGTTGCTGCAATGACAGGCATAGGACTTTCTCCATTTCGTCCGAAAAGGGCTTGAAGGAGATCAGTCTGCTCAGACTTGGTGGGAAGGCCTGTGGCAGGTCCACCACGCTGCACATCCAGAACAACCAAAGGAAGTTCCATGATGACAGCCAGATTCATGGCTTCGCTTTTCAGACAGATACCAGGACCAGAGGTAGATGTAACAGCCAACGCTCCTGCGAAAGAAGCACCAACGGCACTTGAACAACCAGCTATCTCATCCTCGCATT
>CAMKMK010000011.1 GCA_946413885.1 uncultured Prevotellaceae bacterium | reverse complement strand
TCGGCAATGCGGACACATATTTTATCCCCTTTTAACTTTTAGCGGACACCAATAATTCTTTATTAACCCTTCTTCCTGTTGAATATTGTCCTTCCCGGATTAGTTGACAGCAATCTTACAACTCTCCTTCATCAATTCCATACTGGCCGCAGATCCATTGGGCTGCTCTGGCATGCTCATTCTTGAAATTACTTCTCCTAGTCCGATTTACGATTTACGACATACCATTTGGTATTTGTCAAAATAGAATAAAAAAGCGGAGAGGTTGGCGATTCAGCTGACCTCTCTGTTTTTTTTCAACCAATGGAGATGAAAAAGACAACACGTTGAAACTGCAAGAAGAACGTGTTGAAACTGCAAGAAGAATGTGTTGAAACCATCAACACAACACGTAAGGGATAACAACACATTTTTATGACCTTGTATCGTCTTCTTATGCTTCTGGTTTCACTTTATGTTCGCTCTGATCTTCATCAAGTATTTGTTCAATGCATCCTCGTCTCGATCATCGATTATCTGGATGAGTTCCTTCAGCTCAGCACGAATCTGTTCCACGTGGCTCTTTGTTCGTGGGTTGAAAAGGATCTCGCGTAAGAGCGTATCATCTTCTGAGAGAACGCCTCTGGCTATCTTAAGATGTCGCTTGAAGGTCGTGCCAGGAGCATCCTGATGCTTCATGACTGCGCTGAATACGAACGTGCTGACGAAGGGGACAGAAAGGCTGTAGGCCATTGCTTCATCATGTTCATCGAAACTGTATTCGTGGACGTTGAGCCCCAAGCGATGATACAGATCGAGAAAGAATACACGTCCCAAATAGTCTCCCTCGTTGATCACGATTGCATTTTCTGACGAGAGTGCTCCCAAATTGGCAAAAGTTGGACCAAACATGGGGTGCGTGCTGACATAATGCATACCTGTGGATTCGTAGAAATCTTTAAGTCCAGTCTTCACACTTGAAATGTCTGAGATGATACAATCACTTGGAAGATGTGGAATCACCTGCTGGAAAACGTCGATGGTGTACTTCAAAGTTACAGCATTGATTACCAAGTTAGGCTTGAATGCGTCAATCTCATCCATTGATGTAAATCGCTGGATATTATAAAGATAACGCATTCGTTTGGGGTCATTTTCATATACTGCACACTCGTGGTTGAAGGATAATAGGTCGGCAAAAAAGGAGCCCATCTTGCCTGCTCCAAGAATCAGAATTTTCATAGTCATTTATTGATAATTTCCATTTGCTGTCGAACACTCTCTGCATGAATTTCCTCATAGACACGGCGAATGAAACCTGTGTCCATGCCGCATAGACTTCCCTGTGCTCCTCGCTTGTCGAGGATTTCTGCGTAACGGCGTGTCTGCACTACACCCATGTTATGTTCTTTCTTGTACATCGCAATCTCTCGGCTCACACGCATTCGCCTTGTAAGCAAGTCCATCAGTTGGTCATCCATCTCATCAATCTGTTTGCGAAGAGAGAGTAACGATTCGGTCATTTCAACATTGTCGCGTACGATAAGGTGTTCCAAAATAAAGTCGAGCACTTCGGGCGTTACTTGTTGAGCGGCATCGCTCCATGCCTCGTCAGGATTGTAATGACTTTCGATGAGAAGACCATGAAATCCCATATCCATAGATTGCTGGCAGAGGGTAGCTATCAGGTCGCGACGTCCGCCCATGTGGCTTGGATCGCAGATTACGGGAAGACCTGGGAATCGGCGATGCAGTTCGATAGGAATGTGCCAAAGTGGAATGTTGCGATAAAGTTTATGGTCGATGGTGCTAAAGCCTCTATGGATGGCTGCCATACGTTTCACTCCAGCTCCGTTGATGCGGAGTAGGGCTCCAATCCATAATTCAAGATCAGGGTTAACGGGATTCTTTACCAAAACGGGAACGTCAACACCTCGAAGGCTGTCGGCAAGTTCCTGCACGGCAAATGGATTGGCTGTTGTACGCGCTCCTATCCAAAGGATGTCCACGCCGTATTTGAGTGCCAGTTCCACGTGTTCAGGCGTGGCTACTTCGATAGCAGTCAACATGCCAGTCTCTTCTTTTACGCGGCGCATCCAAGGCAATGCTTTTTCGCCTTGACCTTCAAAACATCCAGGCTTTGTTCGAGGTTTCCACACTCCAGCACGAAACATGTGGCAACCTTTTTCTGCCAGTTGTCGTGCGGTGGTCATTACCTGTTCTTCCGTTTCAGCTGCGCATGGGCCAGCAATGACAAATGGTCGTTTATTGTCACTTGGAAAGTTGAGGGGTTGTAAGTTGAATTCCATATTATTCATTATTATTGGTTTATCTCATGTATTTCTCGTGTTCGTGGTCTGTTACCAGGGAAGGGTCACCAATATTGAGATTAAAGAAGATGCCGTTTCCTCCGTCTTCGGCCACGTCAAGGATAACGTTTTCGGTAGTAGCGTTATGCTTTCCTATGCCCGCATTCATGTTTGTCACACTTGATGTGAAACGTCCATTGCTTTTAAAGACAGTGTGACGCGGACCTTTGTTTGAGTACCAATAGACGAAGCAATGGTCATAGAAACTCTTTCCGCCAAAGCTTAGGAAACCGATTGCGAACTGGTCGCTATAGCAGAAGTCATACCAATTGTCGAACCTCTCGTCGATGAATCCGCAACTGGTCTCGTAATTTTCATCGGAATTGTAATACAAAGGGTGGATGTTTCTCAAGCTGTTGCCTCCTGAACAAACATGAACTCCTGTGTGGACTCCTCCGATTCGCATATTGGTGAGGGTGTTGTCGTGCCCTTCTATCAAAACGCCCACGCTGCCCGATGTTCTGTTTCCAACAATATTCACGTTGTTGATGTCGCTGTCGGAAGAACCGCTGTTGGCTCCATGCTTAATGTGGATGCCCACTGTGACATTTTTGATGGATGTGTTGCGGATTGCTGTCTCACGTCCTCCATCTATCGAAATACCTTTGGCTACTCCCATCCCATCGATGATGCCACCTTCCAGATAATAGTTGCTTCCTGGAATGGAAATGTTATTTGCAGGATCTTTGCCTCCGAGTCTTATCATCGCTTCTTCGTGGTTCCATCCCTCTTTCGCACGGATAATGGCATAGTTCGATAATTCGAGGGCGACACTTGTTTGGGGATTGGCTGGCGTAACGAGTGGTTTGCTGATAAGATAGATTCCATCGGGGAAGAATAATGTCCGATTGGGATTCTTGTCAATAAGTTTTTGGATTTCATCGCTCACATCTTTTTTCCCATCTGCTTTCAGGTAATCGGTAACGATGATATATCCTTTTTCCACTTCGTTACGTCCCTGAGAATATAACACATTGATAAGAAATGCTGCTAACAGGTATATATGTTTGTATTTCATGTTGTTATTCATTTTAGATATTTACAGTATTAATACGGCGAAGTGCTTCTTGAAAAGCTTCTTCTTTAGCGCAGAGACTGATGCGAATGTATCGACTGCCATTTGTACCGAAGATAAAACCTGGCGTGATGAAGACGCGAGCCTCGTGCAGGACACGTTCGGTAAGGTCTTCAACGTTTGCATAATGATCAGGGATACGTCCCCAAAGGAACATTCCTACTTGATCGGGATCGAACTCACAGCCCAATGTCCGCATAATATCTTCTGCAACGGCGCGCCTTCTGGCGTAGGTTTCATAATTAGCTTGTCTATGCCATTCATCACAGTTCTGATAAGCTTGTACAGCTGCCAGTTGCATGGGACGGAACGTACCCGAATCAATGTTCGTCTTTACTTTTAGAATCCATTGGATGAACTGAGCGTTTGTGGCAAGTACACCAATTCTCCAGCCTGGCATGTTGTGACTCTTGCTCATGGAGTTGAACTCGATGCAGCATTCTTTGGCACGTGGCACTTGCAACAAGGAGAGTTTCTCGCCTGCATTCATAATGAAAGAGTAGGGATTGTCATTAACGATGATAATATTATGCCGAAGTGCAAAATCCACAAGTCGCTCGTAGGTTTCGCGTCTTGCACGTGCCCCAGTTGGCATGTGAGGATAATTCGTCCACATCATCTTCACGTTGCTGAGATCCATCCGTTCCAATGCATCGAAGTCGGGTTGCCATCCGTTTTCTTTCTGGAGGTCATAATTTATGACTTTAGCACCCAATATGCGACTTAGGCTGGTGTAGGTTGGATAACCAGGGTTGGGAACGAGTACCTCCTCGCCTGGATTCACAAAAGTGAGTGTGACATGCAGAATGCCTTCTTTGCTGCCTATGAGGGGTTGAATTTCGCAGGAAGGATCAAGATCCACATCATACCAACGCTTGTAGAAGCCCGCCATAGCCTTGCGTAGTTCAAGTGTTCCGATGGTGGGCTGATAGCCGTGTGTGTCAGGGCGGCGCGCCTGTTCACACAATACTTCGATGGTTTCCTTTGATGGTGGCATGTCCGGACTTCCGATTGCCAAACTGATGATGTCTTTGCCTTCGGCGTTCAGCCGTGCAATCTCCTTCAGTTTTCGACTGAAATAATATTCGCTTACTGCACCGAGTCTGTCGGCGGGTTTTATATTAAATGCTTTGTTGTCCATCTTCGTATTCTCCTAAGACTTTTAATTCTTTTGTTAAAGGTGAAATTGCGTTTATTGCTTGACGATAGCGTGTGTAGTCACTAAATAATAGATCAATGTAAAACATGTATTGCCATTCTTTACCTATGATCGGTAGAGATTGTATTTTGCTCAGATTCAGTTTATAAAATGACAACACACTTAGGATTGCACTTAGACTTCCTTCCTCATGAGGTAGGGTAAAGACTAAGCTGGATTTATTTGTTTTGTTGATATCTCGCAAATTGTTGGCATTTTCAGGACTGCTGAGAACGAGAAAACGAGTGAAGTTGTGCTTGTTGGTTTCAATTCCTTCTTCCAGAACCTTCATGCCATAGATATTTGCAGCATCCTTGTGACAAATTGCAGCATGACCCGTCAAATGATTCTTACTGATGTCAGCTGCGGCACCTGCCGTATCATCTACTTCCACGATTTTCATGTTTCGATGACGTGATAAAAAGTCGCGACATTGCATCAAGGCAACAGGATGAGAGTTTACTTCGGTTAGGTTCTCCCAATTCTCATCAGGTAGACACATAATGCTGTGGCTGATACGTAGTTTGTGTTCTCCAACAATTGTCATTCCGCTATCACGAAGCAATTCATAGTTGTGAAGCAGGCTACCTGCGATAGTATTCTCTATAGCAACCAATGAAACGACCTTGCTGTCTTCTTTCATAGAATGGAAAACTTGCTCGAATGTTTCACAACAAATCAGTTCGATATCTTCTTCTGGAAAATAGCGATGTGATGCGATATCGTGAAAGCTCCCTTTTATACCTTGTATAGCTATTCTTTTCATATTAAAAACAAATCCCGCCTCATTATTTATGGAGCGGGACTTTATTGTATTTCGTTCTATTTGTTATTTACCATATTTTATAGACACATGATGGCCCGCTCCACTTCATTGCTAAAGTAATAGTAGAAATAATAACCGTAAGAATAGTTACCCTTGAGGACCATTGTGTCGTCTTTTTACTTTTTCGTGGTGCAAAGTTACGTATTTTCACTTTAAGTACCAAGAAAAGTTATACATTTTTTAATTATTGTGGAATATTCCTTCTATTTCACTCAGAATTTTAGGGTTTCTTTTGATTGCTTCTTGCAGATCTTCTATAGCTCCTTTCTCATCACCATTCATTTTGCGTAAGCGCCCGCGTTCCTTATATAAATTAGCATTGTTGGGTTGACATTGTATTTCTTTTGTGATAGCCTGTATTGCCAATGTGATGATTTCTTGATCCATCGTTAGTGAAAATGTTTCTTGTTTCAGTGTGCAAAGTTATTCATTTTTCTTGGCAAATTGATTGCTGTTCATGAGAAAATTAGTAACTTTGTCACGTATTATTAAATATAGATATGAAATTGATTCCAAGTTTTACTATAGATCACATTCGACTGCTTCGGGGCATATATGTCAGTCGTAAAGATCATGTGGGAGAAGAAGTCATTACTACCTTTGATATTCGCATGAAAGAGCCAAATAGAGAACCTGCCCTTCATCCAGGAGCGATTCATACGATTGAACATCTGGCTGCTACCTATTTGCGAAACCATCTTCAATGGTCTGATCGTATAGTCTATTGGGGTCCAATGGGGTGTCTGACAGGGAATTATCTTCTTATGCGTGGTGATTTGACTCCAACTGATATTTTGCCACTCATGCAGGAAACTTTCCGATTCATTGCTGAATACCAGGATAAGGTGCCTGGCGCATCTCCTCAGGATTGTGGGAATTATCTATTGCATGATCTCCCTATGGCTCGTTTGGAATCACGTCGCTATTTGGAGGAAGTATTAATGAAAGTAAAAGACGAGAACTTGAACTACCCTGAATCTGCATGTTAGAAACGTTAAATAACTGGATCTCATTCGCCAATTCCTTTCTATGGGGATGGCCTATGATTATATTGCTTTTAGGCACTCATATATTTATGACCATTCGTTTGCGTTTTCCGCAGCGTCATGTTCATAAGGCTATCCATTTAAGTTTAAAGAAAGATGGAGATACTCCAGGTGATGTCAGCCAATTTGGAGCTTTGGCAACTTCCTTGGCAGCTACGATTGGAACAGGTAATATCGTAGGTGTAGCAACAGCGATTGCTTTGGGAGGTCCAGGTGCAGTCTTCTGGTGTTGGTTGACAGGTGTGTTTGGTATAGCTACCAAATATGCCGAAGGTCTTCTTGCCGTGAAATATCGAGTTAAGACACCTGATGGGCACATGTTAGGTGGACCTATGTATGCGCTCGAACGCGGACTTGGGTGGAAATGGATGGCTGTCCTTTTCAGTTTCTTTACAGCTTTTGCTGCTTTTGGTATAGGTAATTTGGTACAGAGTAATGCCATTAGTCTACTTTGTTATGAGACATATCAAATTTCTGAATGGATAACTGGTGTAGTGGTTGCAGCATTGACAGCATTGGTTATTCTTTTTGGTGTGAAAGGGATTTCTCGTGTATGTGTTGCATTGGTTCCTTTCATGGCTTTTTTGTATACATTAGGATGCCTATACATTCTCTTTATAAATCGTTCATTCGTTCTGGAAGCTCTCTGTTTGATAGTTACTTCTGCGTTCAATCCTCAAGCAGCGGGTGGCGGATTTGTTGGTACTACTCTTATGATGACGGCTCGCTATGGTATTTCACGAGGTTTGTTCAGCAATGAGAGTGGTATGGGTTCTGCTCCTATTGTTGCGGCAGCCGCTCAGACCCGTAATCCTGTTCGTCAAGCTCTTGTCAGTAGCAGTGGTACTTTCTGGGATACAGTAGTTATTTGTGCTTTGACGGGTCTTGTTTTGGTGAGCAGTATCTTGGCATATCCAGATATCTCTTTCAGCAATGGTGGTGCGCTTACTCAGGTTGCTTTTGATAAGATTCCTTTTGTGGGAGCACCTTTACTTACGTTTGGCATTTTAACCTTTGCTTTCAGTACTATTCTGGGATGGAGTTATTATGGTGAAAAAGGAATGGAATATCTGGGAGGCCAGAAATTCCGTGTTCCTTATCGTTTGGCTTTCATTGTGGTCATCGTTTTGGGAGCAACAGTAAAGTTGGATCTAGTATGGAACATTGCGGATATGCTGAATGCCTTGATGGCAATTCCTAATCTGCTGGCCATATTGTTCTTAAGTCATGTAATTGTTCGTGAGACTCGACTTTATCTTTGGAGCGATAGATTGGATGATTATCCCAGAGAAGAATGACGGGTGAACTTCTTTCTCTCTCAGTTGCTTTCATGTGGACCTTCACGGCAATCTTTGCTGAGATTGCCAGCAAACATTTAGGTCCACTGACTTTGAATGTATGGCGCATGTTGCTTTCTATCTTTTTTCTGGGTATTGTTCTATGCTATTTTTGTGGCGCACCATGGCCTCAATTCACTTCTCCATCCGTATGGGGTTGGTTTCTGCTTAGCGGATTCATGGGATTCGTTTTTGGTGATGCATGTCTTTTCCATAGTTATATTATCATAGGTAGTCGTTTTGCTCAACTTTTCATGACATTGGCTTCTCCTTTTGCCGCTTTTACGGCTTGGTTGCTGATGGGAGAACAAATGACGTGGATATCCTTACTTGGTATGATTGTAACTCTGACTGGAATTGGGATTTCTATTATGGGACGCTCAGAAAAGGGACATCGAAACTTGAAACTTCCCCTTCGAGGTATTTTGTTAGGTATAGGAGCAGGTATGGGACAAGGCGTAGGCCTGGTGCTCAGTAAACAAGGTATGCAAACTTATTCTCAGATTATACCTGCAGAAGCTTCAGATGTAGTGCAAATGATTCCTTTCGCAGGCACACAGATTCGTGCCATGATGGGATTAATTGGTTTTGGTATAGCATTGATTATGACTCGACAAGTTAAGACTCTTTCTCGAGCTTGGACAGATGTCAAGGGAGGGGCAGCTGCTTTAGGAACTATTTTACTGGGACCTTTCTTGGGAGTCGCTTGTAGTTTGATAGCTGTGAATATGACGCATGCAGGTGTTGCCCAGACTTTAATGTCACTCACTCCTGTATTCATTTTGTGGCCTGCACATCTCATCTTTGGTACCAAAATTACACGTCAAGAAGTGCTGGGAGCCATAATTGCAGTGCTTGGAGCATCACTCTTCTTCCTATAAATTTGGTTATTCCGACTGGATTTTGTAATTTTGCATTGGAAAATAAAGGAGAGATGCCAGAGTGGTCGAATGGACCGCACTCGAAATGCGGCATACGGGTGACTGTATCCAGGGTTCGAATCCCTGTCTCTCCGCCAGAAGGAGTTTAAGCTTTTGCATGAGAAGAGTGGTTTTCCGTGAGGATATGCCGCTCTTTTATTGTATTTATCTCATCCAACCTTGCACAATATATGTTTTCTCAGAGAGTTTTCGCTTGTGTCCTTTTTTATCTTTGAACCATACTTCTATCCGTGCTGCATAATATTTGTTCCAATCTCCTTCGTAGATGGTAAATCGCTTGTTTTTCACTAAACACGTGAAGTGGTCTGTCCCATCTGTCTTTTGACTTGTTTCCTTTTTAATACTACGCTTGGACAGCGGCAGATTTTCAGTTACTTCATAGCATTGTAAGTATATCGTCCCTTCTGGTAGTTCTGGATAGAAAAAAGAATATTCGTAGATGCCAAATTGGATGCTGTTTCGTACCTGCAAGTATGAGGTGGAGTCAGAAAGAGTGGCATCTTTTTCCATGTCTTCATTCTCTCCTTTTGGGTCATAGTATTTTAACCCCTGAGGTATGGGATGACGTTCGGCAAAGTCTGTTGGAGCAGACTGAAAAGCTAATCCGAGGAAACCTGCTGCAAGAAAAATGATGATTCCCACAAAGGTGGCTAAACAAAATTGTATGAGTTTGCGTCTTTGGATCAAAAATAGGGTGGCAATGATATAGAGCAGAAATGTCCAGAGAAAGATGCTGAAATGAAAGTCGCATTTTGCTGGGCATTTCTCCATGTTAACAAACGTGCCGATAAAACTATGATAGGAAACAATGGGAAGCAGAAACCAAACATAGGAAAGAAAATATCCGATTTTCATCAGTACTTTCAGTACCTTCTTCATATAGTTTGTGAATCTCTGCTTTTTCCCTTGAATCATATTTACAAATCTTTTGACAATTTCAATGCTTTTCCTGCTTTAAAAGAGAATTCTTTTACCGTTTCCCCATATCGTACAGGGCATGTTACAGATTTGTCTGGCACGATAACTGCTTCCTGTAATTGTCCGTCAGCCCATTTGATATCTACCGTATAGCCACCTCTGGCTCTGAGTCCCTTTACCTCGCCATTGCTCCATTCGCTTGGGAGAGCGGGCAACAGATGGATTCCTCCAGCATGAGACTGAAGCAGCATCTCAGCAATGCCTGCAGCACCTCCAAAGTTCCCGTCAATCTGGAAAGGAGGATGCGTGTCGAAGAGATTATTCAGAGTGGATTTTCCCAGCAGCGCATTCACATTAGCTCCAGCTTCTTCGCCATCCATTAAACGAGCGTAGAAGTTTATCATCCAAGCACGACTCCAACCCGTATAGGAACCTTGACGAGTCTTTGGATCTTCGTTATATTTGCGTCTACGCTCAATGGTGCGACGGGCAGCATTGAAGAGTTCTGGATCCTGAGGTGTGATGGTTGTTCCTGGATGCAAACCAAAGAGATGGGAAACATGACGATGTCCAGGTTCCACTTCCTCATAGTCCTCAATCCATTCCTGAATGGTTCCATATCGTTGACCTACACGTATTGGAGGCAGTTGAGCTATGGCTTCTTTTACTTGGGAGATGAAGTCGGAGTTGTCTTCCACGATCGCTGCAGCATCCAGACAAGAGCGGAACAGTTCAGATGCAATTTCGATGTCTATCGTAGCACCATAAGTGAGGCGATAAACGTTTCCGTTGGGCAGGCGATAGGCATTTTCAGGAGAATTGGAAGGAGCTGTCACCAGCTGACCTTCTTTGTCCTTCACCATGAACGACAGCAGGAACTGAGCCGCCTCTTTCATGGCAGGATAGGCACATTGTTGAAGATAGTCTACATCCTGAGTAAAACGATAATGCTCCCAAAGATGTAGGGTGAGCCAGGGACCTGCAATAGGGAAGGTACCCCAACTTACATCATCGCTGATGGAGGTGTGGCCAAAGAGATCAGACACATGATTTACCGTCCAGCCTTTTGCTCCAAATGTTTTCTTAGCAGTAATGCGCCCTGGTACTCGAATGGCATTTATCCAGTTTGAGAAAGGTAGCACCGTTTCTGATAAATTGCACACTTCTGCTGGCCAATAGTTCATCTGAATGTTGATGTTGGTGTGGTAATCCGAGTTCCAAGCGGCCTCCATATCCTGACACCAGATGCCTTGCAGGTTGGCCGGAAGCACGCCCGGGCTGCGCGAACTGCCTGCCAGCAGATATCGTCCAAACTGGAAATACAAAGCGACGAGGGCAGGATCCGACTGCCCCTCCTTTATTCGTGCCAGACGTACATCCGTGGGAAGTTCCGACATAGCAGGGTCTCCTAGACGGAGTGAGACGCGTCCCATCAGAGATTGATGGTCAGCGATATGTCTTTTCTTCAACGTTTTATAAGAAAATCCCTTCACAGCCTCCAATTGTTCCTCGCAGCGGGCCACAGGATTGATGGAGTGGTCGAAACTGAGTTTCTTTACGTCGTAATCGGTGTTCATCGCCACCAATAGAATCACTTCGTCAGCCTTTTCCACGTTGAGAGCCCCATCCTTTGCCTCTACTTTACCGCCTTTCAGTATGGCTTTTACCTTCCCAGCAAACTTCATGTGAGGTCCTGCCTCGCAACAGTTCCCGTCCTCCTTATCGATAATCTGCCCTTGGATGAGAAGAGCGTCGTCCCCGTCTGTTATAACTGATGCATCCTGCTGACGTTGGTATGAAACACGGAAGGTCAGTGCCTTTTTCTTGTCGGCCTTCAGATGGACAGTCAATAGGTTGTCAGGTGCTGAAGCAAAGACCTCGTGCGTGTATCGGATGCCACCGGATGAGAAAAAAGTGCATGAAACACCAGTCATGATATTCAGGCTACGCTCGTATTCGCTGAGCGAATCGGGAGTTTCGAAGTCAATGTTCAATAAGCCAAACGACTGATAGGAACGAATTCGCATGGGATGTCCACGAAGATGTTCTCGCGCCAACTTATCTGCCTCGGCGATCTCCCCGTTCAACAACTTCTGCTGAATGTCAGACAGAAAGGCCGCTGCATCCGCGTTGCCGTCTTGCGGCTGGCCGGCCCACAGACTCTCTTCGTTGAGCTGTATCGTCTCATGCCACGGATTGCCAAAAATCATGGCACCAATCCGTCCGTTCCCTACAGGCAAAGCTTCGTTCCAATCAACTGCTGGCTGACTGTACCAGAGGGAAGTTGTATGGTCCACAGCAGGTTCTGAACTGCAAGTAGAGAAAAGCAGCATAGCGGCTGCAAGACAAAGATACTTCTTCATGATATTAGGTATTACTTTTTAGGAAAAAGAAAAATTCGATCGTCTGGCAGGGGTCCCTTATACCCGTTAGGCGAAGAGAACTCAACGGAGAGCGTCTGTCCCTCGTGATCCTCGAAATAGTAGAGATCGAAAAGATGGAATCCTTTTTCAAGATTGGTGAGGCCCGAAGCCGTCTGCGTACTGTGTGAGCCATCGATGTTTATCACTTCTCTACCGTCAATATAAAGTCTGGCGCCGTCGTCTGAAGTAATACGGAAAAGATGTACACCTTCTTCCTCGATCTTTAACCATGCATAAAAGTGATAACCGAAGTGATCGGACTCTGGGTCCTCGTCAATCGTGATGTTAGGCATCGTACCTGAAGAAATGGAGTCGCGGAGCATCATCTGGACGGTATTTTTGAAATCTCCTTCATAGCGGACGTAGTGTACACCGTTCTCCATCTTGCTGTTGCTAAATTTCTCTGCATCAATGGCACGGAATTTGGGAGCTTCCTTGATATCGCGAGCTATCTTCTCAAAAGATTGCTTGTAAGATTCCGCATTGATGGCAGGGTAGAACTCCGTCATCTGGTGGATGCCTTCCTGTTGGATTACTCTGCAGAACATCGTATCGGCGCCTTGCTGGATGCCCTCTAAGGGAGAATGATCCATCTGTAACAAACAGAGAGGGAGTTCTTCCTTTTCGACTCTCTTCAGCAACTCAGGATTGTCAGCCACGGCAGCACGCGCTTCAGCCATAATGCGTCGTCCCTCTCGGATGAACTCATCACTGTACATGGGGTGAGCCGTGCTGGCATAGCAGTTGGTGTGCATTCCCTCGCGTCGCAGTATTCTTTCCTCCATATCCAGATATTCGCGGATTTTGGGAGCTGCAGCGCCATAGTACCCTTCAGTAAAGTCTTGGATAAGCGAATCTACATTTGCGTTGCAATTCCACATCAGTTTTGAGAGCAGCCACGCACGCATTTCGCGGAACTCGCAGGAGGGAGTCTGATAGTCGCCTTCCTCCAAAATGCCGATAGCATGACCGTTCACGTAATCCTGAAGATGTGTCTGCAATGTTTTCCAGTTGGGAGTAGGCAGGCAGTATAGCGAGAAATCGGTGACGTAATCCCATATATAAAGATGTGGAGCGATGGCCGACCAGTCATTAAGGTCTTTTACGAATGATTCGTTCTGCTCGCAGCCGTCATAGTCATGAATCATACAGCATTCGATGCTGCACAGTCGGATGACTACATTCTCGCGAGGTACGATATCCTTGGGAGCATGGCGCGTGTACTGATAGGCGAATGTGCCCACGAACTTGTCAGGAAATTCATCCTTGACAGCATCGGCTACTTGATTGACAAACCAAACCATAATGCCCGACTCACCTCCATACTTCTTTACCAACGCTTGACAAGCTTCGCATTGACAGGGTCTCGTATTGTCGTTCTGCTCCATCGAGTAGATAAGGAAGTCGGGCTCGTCGCGCATCTTTTTTTTCATCTTCTCGATGCAGATTTTCAGAACCTCAGGGTTCGACAAACAAAGCTGAGCGTAGTCACTTTGGCGCTTCCCGTCGATAAGGCTAAAATACTCAGGATGTGAAGCATAGTATTCATTTGGCGAGACAAAGTAACCCATCGCATGAACACCCCAGTAGCCTTCTGCACTACCATCAATCGTTCCCCCTTCCTTCAGACTTGGCACTTTGATAAAGTTGTTGCGCATACGAGCCGAGAAAACGGGATTCACACGTACGTCGAGAACACAGTTGTCGCGAATCATCAGGCTTGGCTCCTCATGATTGTAGAGTTTGCTGAAATGCCAGGTATCTCGCTTGGGTGCCACACTTGCCTTGCTCGAATACCAGCGGCAATCAAGTTCCTTTTCCAAGAAAGAATATACGCTGTAGAGCGTGCCGCGTTTGCTGCCGCCCCACATCAGGATATCACCATTCTTGTTGCACCAGGTGAAGCTGTCGTCGCGGTCAGCTGGTTTCTCGGCTGAAGGCACGAGCTTTTCTGTTATCGGATTGTATCCCACAATGAGGCGTTTGTTCTTTTGTCCGCCTTCAAGGTCAGTTATGGGTAGTTGAACTCCGCTCACCTGAGCGATCCATTTTTGTAGTTCTACAGCAGCATATTGCTCGCTCTCTGGTGCTTCAGGAGCGATGACAATCGAGTAGTCAGATGTGCCGTTCTTGAAAAGCGTGTGCTGATTGCAGCCAACCAGGAAAAGAGAGACTGCACAGAGCAGGACAGATAGAAGATTCTGATAGGGTTTCATGAGGAATTGGAATTATGTGATTACTTGATTCTTGTTCTTTCAGTTGTTGAGGAAGGGCTCTGGAGGTATCTCGTCGTAGTAAGTACCTGTATGTCTGGGATTTCTTGTTTTCATGTCCCATCCTATTTGGCGCAGATGTGTCATGAAACTTCCTCCTTGTGAGAATGAACTGTTAGCGTTCCAGGCTATGTTTGATAGGGTGAAATAGTTGTTTACCAGGTTGTCTCCGAAGTAATGATGCCACGTAGTTCCCAGTATGCCATCCATGCCCGCTTTGCTGGCATAGCGTCCTTGAGCGATTGTGCCATTTCGATTGTGCCATGGGCAGGTCAGCACCTTGAATCCTAGACTTTTGAAGTAATCCAGGGTCGGATAGGACTCCTTGGCTCCATCGTAGTACCAGTCGCAGATAACAATGTCGCGTGGGAAGTCCAGGAAACCAGCAGCTGTCTCAGGAGTGCCGTTCGCATAGAATCCTTGCCAGCGCTTATCGCCGCTCTGTAGGAGCATGTCGTGCCACATCATGGTCTTCGCACCTCGTGCAGCGATGGCTTCGTTCATGGCCTTGATGTGTTCCAGGAACAGCTCAGAGTAGGGACGCGCCTTGCAGTCAGGACAAGAGGGAGGATTCGCCTCGTCGCATCCGATATGGAAGTAGGGAGGGTTGCCGAAGGCCTCATGCATCTCTGCGATGATGGCGGTCAGTATCTTGCGTGCCTCAGGATTTGACAGACACCAGTTCCATCCGTTGAGAGGTTCAAAGAGAGGTTGGTATTCAGGATTGAACTCTAGGCTCGAGTGCTTGCCTGCACCTCCGCGTGAGGCTGTGGCGTGCCCGAAAGCATTGATTTGTGGAATCAGGGTAATACCCAGATCGTCGGCAATGCGTCTCAGTCGCTTTATTTCCTTCTTCGTCATCGACCCATCAGGCCACCCATACCAAGGAGCAACGTTGCTGCGGAAGGTTCCCCACGATTCTACAACAGCATAGTTCAGCTTGTAGTATGCAGCTAATCGAATCAGACGCTCCACTTCCCAAGGTTCCGTCTCGTGGAACCAGCAAATGTGTATTCCACGAAAAGAAAGATCAGGATGATCCTTGATGGTAACCTGAGGCACTATCCAGCCTTCCACCTTCTGTGTACCTCGCTGGGGAATAGCCATCTGACGAAGGGAATAGAGCGCGTATCGGATACCCTGCAGCGTCCTTGCTGTCACCTGCACCTCGTTCTCCCTCACGCTCAGTTGATAGGCCTCAGCATCCATAGTGGCAATCACACGGGAAGACGTTACAACTTCTGGAGCCTGCTTGCCGTACCATTCGTTCAGGTGCTTCTTTGCCCAGGTAACAGCCTCCTTGTCATCACATGCAACAGAAACCATCCTGAGCGGCAGATAAGTCGAGGAATTTATTTCACACGATGCTGGTTCTGGACACACGTTCACACTTTCGGCATGAACTGACGGAATCGTGAAGAACACAATCAGTAGCAGGATTGTCAAGTGCTTTATTTTCATCATATTACATTTTGTTTTAATCGTTTGTGGAACTTCTCACTCCTGTATTTTATACCGTTACAAAGTTACACATTTATTTTCAATCCTGCAAGCTTTTTCTTCACTTTTTTGATGCGTGATGCACACCTAATTAAAATAAGGTATTTGACGTTCCTTTCCTTCCTGAATCTTCACGTGTTGAAACCCAAAAGACAACGTGTTGACTTCCCCATTTCAACGTGTTGTCTTCTCCGCTTCAACGTGTTGACTTCTCCGCTTCAACGTGTTGACTTCTCCGCTTCAATGTGTTGACAAAGGACATATAAATGACTTTAACGTGATGATATCAAAAAAAGGGGCTACCCATTTGTTTGAGTAGCCCCTTTCTCGAAAATAATAATACTTACTTAACCAGCACCTTCTTGCCGTTGATGATGTAGATGCGTCCCTTCTCGACGTTCTGCACCTTCTGTCCCAGCATGTTGAAGATGACAGGAGCCTTTTCAGTGGCGGCCTCTATGTTCTCGATAGCCGTGATGGTCCACTTCAGGTTCTTTGCTTCTTCCGTCGTGTAGGTACCGTCCCAGTATGCATTCTCGGCAGCACCAACCTCAGCCATGGCAGCCTCATACTCTGCATCGGTGAGTTTGCCGTCGTCGTGCTTCTTGGTCATGTCATCAGTATGAGCATCAATCTTGTTGAGTACGCTGATGTATGCCAGCTGGCAAGCTTTCACCTGTGGGAAGATGGTGGAGAAGTTCTGGATAACAGCATACTTCTCAGCCTCCGTGGTAGCAACATTGGCTGCGTCGATGGCTTCCTGGAGGGCAGTGCGATAGCCTCCGTAGAAGTTTGGAGTGCAATTGTCACCCATGCTTCCGCTCACCTCGGCTTCGAGGATGGTTGTGGCACGAGCTACGTCGTCGTTAAGAGTAGCATCCAGCGCATCGTTAGATGCAGCCATTTCACCGCAGTAACGAAGTACAACGTTGCCAAACACAAGCCAGTCGTTGTCGAGGCCAGAGCCTTCCTGGCTGATGCCGACCTTCAGCGTGCCGTCGGTTACGTTCACAGTTACATGGTTGGTGAAACGATGGCCCTTGAAGGCGTATGCAGCACCCGTGTAGCTGTTGGGATAGTAATAGAATTCATTGAAGATGCAGTCGTAGGGATACGTGCCGGCATTGGCGATGTAGCAGTTCCCCTGATCCACGGCTTCGTTGAAGGGAAGGAGATCCTCCTGCAGATTCATGACTGGCACGATAATATCGTTGGCGTAAATATAAGCCGTGTAGAAGCGTGCCAAGTCATTACCGGCAGTGCGGGTGTAGGCGTTCACCTCAAGTTCATAGACACCCTCCTTCAGGCCCGTGAGGGTCTGGTGCATGTCAGAGGTGTTGCGCCATGTCTCCAGGATAGGCATTGCGCCCTGGATGTTGGCAGCGCCAGTAGCCTTTCGGCCATTCCATCCGTTGGTGCCATTGCTGAAGTCGGCATTAACAAGCAGAAGGCTGATGTCGGCACCTGGCTGGTAACCGTTACCAATGGCCTTGCCAAAGAGGCTGTTCAGATACGTAATCTCGTTGCGCACATCTTCTGTGCCGAGCTGATAGTTCTCCTTAATGTACAGTACGGAACCGTTTTTGAATTGCTCGCCTGGATCAACAACATCGTTAACGTAAACATTCAGCAATTCAGCGGCTTCGCCAAGCAGTTCATTTTCCTTCAGATAGGTCCTTGCGCTCTCGGCACGGTCAAAGAGTGTGGCGTATGCGTTGATGTTATCCAAAAGAAGCTGTTTCTTCTGGAGGAAGTCGACGTAAGCATACCAGAACTCCTTGTAGTCGGTTATTGCAGTCAGTTTCTCGATTTGGGGCATATAATCCTCGATGACTTCGGCATTAGCCTCCGCATAGCTGGCAAACGTGCTTTCCACTTCATTGAACACGGTCTGGAACTCACTGAGCGACTCTGCGTCATACACACCCATGCATTTATTGTCCTTCACGCTATAAACAATACCATAGGCATCGCCACCAGTGGACATTGGCGTACTTGGTGCGTCTTTATAGGTGTTTTGGCGCCATACCACACCACCTTCTGCAGCGGGCTTCGGATCAATGTTGCCACCGTTCAGTTTGTAGATAAGCGCACCACTGTACAATTCCTCTTCTGTCACCTTCGTGCAGTCGCCATAGGTTCCGCCAGGGAAGTCGTTCAGATAGTAGCAATTGGTCGTCGTGGCTTGTCCGTCGCGGGCAAACGTGGCGGCATCCGTCGAGCGGGCCTCTACGCTACCTGTCACGATACAGTTACGGATAGTGGTCGAACCACGGTTGTTACCCTGGATACCACCCACTGCATTCAGGTTGGCACTCTCGTCCTCACCCTGAATGAGCTTACCGGCGAACACCACGTTCTCAATCCATGTGTTGTTACCTTCGTTACGTCCGACGATACCACCGCCCTCAACGCTTCCGTTGTGGCCATTGTAAGTGGAGGTGATTTCTGTTTCCACCACGCAGTTGCGGATGCGGGCACTCAGGGTTGTACCTGCGATGGCACCCATATACGACTGTGAGTTGATCATTGTACCACGCAAAATCACATCGTGTACCTCACCCTTCAGGGCAGCTACCAGACCGGCAGCACCGGGAAGGTTCCATGCTGTGGTAATTACATGGCCCTGTCCGTCGAACTCGCCACCAAAGGTACTCAGACGGGTCTTGGCATACTTCTCGTCGGTCAGGTCAATATCATCATACAGACGAACATTGGCATCAGACATGTTCTTGTCGTTCACCAAGTCACAGAATTGCTTGAACTGGATAGCAGTAGCTACTGCATAGTAGCCGTCCTCGTCCTGAGGCAGCTCAGCCTCGCTTTCAGAGGCACCGCAGACGGTGCAGACACCATCCACGAACTGATGCTGGTCGATATTGTTGGGAGCCACGTTGGAGTAGCTGGCCTCGCCGTACTTCACACCATTACATTTCACCTGTCCCTTGGCATATACGCGCTTGTGGCCATTGCTGAGGATAGTGGGCACTTCGTCCGTGCCAATGGTCTGGTAGAAGGCAATCTCCTGCTGGTTGTTGTTCAGGGCGAAGCAAACCTCGCCGCTGGCCAACTGAGCCTTGCTTACCTCGAAGGCACCTTGGGTCATGTTGCTGATATTGTCCTCACCGTTGCTGTCTCCCATTACCTCGCCCTGACGGCCTACATAGAACGTCTCGGGCACGCCTGCCTGGC
>CAMKMK010000010.1 GCA_946413885.1 uncultured Prevotellaceae bacterium | reverse complement strand
CTGCCTGACGAGGTGAAGGACGAGGTCATCATGATTGTGGGCGAAAGAAGGGCGGAACCCTCGAAATCATAGCCGCAGGTGGCCTCAATTCAAGAAAATTGACGAAAATAAGGTTGTCGGATACAATATTTTGCCCGTGCGCACGTTATAGATTTGTATGGACAGCAAGAAGCTACGCAATTGGAGAAGAAAAGGAGTGATAGGCCTCTGGGGGCTGTTGCTCGTTTTCGTGCTTGCAGGCTGCTCCACCAAGAAGAACACGGCAGGAACGCGATTCTATCATTCCCTGACCGCCCGTTTCAACACGCTGCACAATGGCCTGATGGCCTACGAGGATGGCGTGGAGGCTCAGAACAAAGGGCACAAGGACGACTACACCCAGCTGCTCCCCATGTATGTGAGCTCCATCCGTTCCACCCAGAATCTTGGGAAGGGAAGCTACGAGACCACCATCGAGAAATGCGAGAAAGCCATCAAGGTGCACAGCATCAAGAAGCGTCCGCAATTGAAGGGCAACAAGAAGCCCTCGCCCAAGGAAAAGGAGTTCCGCGAGCGGAAGGAGTTCAACCCCTATCTCTATCACGCTTGGCTGCTGATGGGAGATGCCCAGTTCCGCAAGGGAGAGTTCATCGAGGCGGCCTCCACCTACAACTACATCCTGCGCCTCTACAGCACGCAACCAGACATCACCAGCATCGCGCGCGCCAGGCTGGCCCGTTGCTACGTGGCTTTGGAGTGGCCCTATGACGCAGAGGACGTGTTCCGCAAGATGAATCGCGACAGCATGTCCATCCAAGGAGAGCGCGAGCGCGACAATTCCTATGCTGCCTATCTGATAGAGACGGAGCAGTACAAGGAAGCCATCCCTTACCTGAAGAACACCATCAAGCACACACGGAAGAAATGGGACAAGGCCCGCATGAACTTCCTGCTGGGGCAGCTCTATCGCGAGACGGAGGACAACGACCTGGCCTACAAATCATGGAGCAAGGTGATCCGTTCCAACCCGCCGTATGAACTGGCCTTCAATGCCCGCATCCTCCAGACGGAGGTGATGTCGAAAAGCAAGTACAAGCAGATGATTGCACGCCTGAAGCGTATGGCGAAAAGCGATAAGAACAAGAACTATCTGGACCAGGTCTATTACGCTATAGGAAACATCTACCTGAGCGCCCAGGACACCGCCCATTGCATTGGAGCGTGGGAGCGTGGCGTGAAGGATGCTGTGCAGAGCGGAATCCCCAAGGCTGTCCTTCTGCTTCGCTTGAGCCAACTCTATTGGGGCATGGAGAAGTATATCGACGCAGCCCGCACGTATCAGGCTTGCGTAAGCATCCTGGACAAGGAACACGACGAATACGTCGAGACGGAGCGAAGGAGCAAAATCCTGAAGGAGCTGGAACCTCACCTGAGCGCCATCAAGTTGCAGGACAGCCTGCAAGTCCTGGCACAACTGGACGAGACGGAGCTGAACGCAGCCATCGATCGCGTGATAGAAGCCCTGAAGAAGCAGGAGAAAGAGGAGGAGAAGGCTGCTCAGCGGAAAGGGATGGCCACGGGTCAGAACAGGAGCAACAACATGGGAGCAAACACCAATGCAAATGCTCAGAACAACCGCAACAACACTTCTACGCCCAGCGCCTCCAATCTGGGTGGCCCCAAGGGAGACTGGTACTTCTACAACGCAAGTGCGGTAAGCAGCGGAAAGGAGGCCTTCCAGAAACGTTGGGGACAGCGAAAGAACGAGGACAACTGGAGAATAAGCAACAAGGCTGGATTGGCTGCCGTCACAGGCGATGATGCTGCGCTGAATGCCCCCACAGACTCACTGGCCAGTGGAGACGATGATGCCCTGTATGGAACGGCGGACGGCGAAGATGTGGACGACGAAGATCAGGCCAAGAAGGACTCGCTGGCCAACGATCCGCATCATCGCGAGTACTACATGAAGCAGATTCCGTTCACAGAAGAGCAGATGGAACAGTCCAACAAGCTGCTGAGCGACGGACTCTACAATGCAGGCATCGTGGAGCAGGAACAGCTGGAGAACTTCCCCTTGGCAGAGCAGACCATGCTGCGCTTGCTCAACGACTTCCCAGAGCATGACAACCTGGACAACATCTATTACCACCTGTTCCTGCTCTATGGCCGCCTGGACAATCAGGAGAAGGCTCAGGAATACAAGGACAGCCTCCTCTCCGCCTATCCGGAAAGCAGATACGCCATCCTGGTGGGCAATCCGAATTACGAAATCATCGCCCGCTATGGCAAACACATGGAGGACAGTATCTACAGCGCGTCCTACACGGCTTATCAGGCTGACGACTATGCACAGGTGGAGGCCAACTACCAGTGGAGCAAGGATAATTTCCCAGAGGGAACCCATCGTGCCAGGATGATGTTCATACGTGCGATGGCAAACCTCTATGCAGGAGAGCGCGACACCTTCATGGTCACCCTGAAGGAAGTCGTGCAGAAATATCCCAAGGAGGAAGTGACCGCTCTGGCCAGCGCTATCGTGAAGGGCTTGGAAGAGGGCAGAATCCTGATGGACGACCGATACGACGCCAGCAGCATCTGGTCGAGACGCAAGAACCAGTCGAACGACAGCACGGAAGTCGCCGTCGAGATGAAGGACGAGCGATACAGCAATTTCGCCTTCGTCCTGGCTTACCCAACCAACAGCCTGGATGAGGACAAGCTGCTCTATGCGATGGCCCGCTACAACTTCACCAACTATATGGTGAGAAACTTCGAGATTGAGTTGAACGAGGATCAAGGCATCAGCATGATGATCGTCAAGGGTTTCGTCTCTTATGACGAGGTTCACAGCTATGCGCAACAGCTCTATGGCGACAAGGAGATGAACAGACTGCTGGAGGGAATCCGCTCGCTGCTGATCTCAGAAGAGAACCTGGAACACTTGGGGACTGATTTCAGCTTCGATGACTACAAAGAGTTCTACGACGAGAAATTCGCTCCGCTGACCGTTCCCAACATGGATATCGACGAACCTGTCGACTTGGAGTTCAAGGACCCTGATGAGGTCGACGAGAACGAGAAGAGCAAGAACGGCGACGATGGCGGCGGCAACGACGATGACTTCCCCTTCGGCTTCTAGGATGATAAGTTTATATAATAAGGATAAATGATGTCGACGTACAAGTTACTTTGGATTGATGACGAGATAGAGTTGCTGAAGGCTCACGTCTTGTATCTGGAGAAAAAAGGCTATGAAGTGGATACCGTCACGAATGGCTACGATGCTGTGGAGCGTTGTGGCGAAGTGACCTACGACCTTATTCTTCTGGACGAGAACATGCCTGGATTGAGCGGCTTGGAGACGCTGAGCAGAATCAAAGAGGCGAGCCCCAGTACGCCAGTCGTGATGGTGACCAAGAGCGAGGAGGAGAACATCATGGATCAGGCGATAGGCAGCAAGATAGCCGACTATCTGATAAAGCCTGTGAATCCCACTCAAATCCTCCTGACGCTGAAGAAGAACATCCATCAGCGCGAGATCGTGACTGAAGTGGCTCAGAGCGCCTACCAGCAGGCCTTTGGCCAGATAGGCATGCAGATCAATGACTCGTTGACTCTGGAGCAATGGATAGAGGTCTACAAGAGATTGACCTATTGGGAGCTGCAGCTCTCTGAAACGGACAGCTCGATGAAGGAGATGCTGGCCATGCAACGCGTGGAAGCCAATACGGAGTTCACCAAGTTCATCCGCAAGAACTACATGAAGTGGATGGAGAATCACGACAACCGCCCCCTGATGAGTCCTGACATCTTCAAGCACAACGTGTTCCCTCATCTGGATAAAGGAGAGAAAGTGTTCTTGCTGGTGATCGACAATTTCCGTTACGACCAGTGGCGCATGATCTATGACGAGATAGCCGATCTGTTTACCATCGAGGAGGACCTCTACTGCAGCATCTTGCCTACTGCCACACAATATGCGAGGAATGCCATCTTCAGCGGTCTGATGCCCAACATCATCGCAAAGATGTTTCCTGACCTATGGGTCGACGAGGATTCTGAGGAGGGCAAGAATCTCAATGAGGCTCCTCTCATACAGACGCAATTCGAACGCTATCGCAGGAAGAACACCTTTACCTATCACAAGATAAACGACTCTGGCGCAGCCGAGAAGTTCGTCCAGCAGATGCCTAACCTGTTGAAATACGATCTGAACGTAGTGGTCCTGAACTTCATCGACATGCTCTCACATGCCCGCACGGAGAGCCGCATGGTACGCGAGTTGGCAAGCAACGAGGCTGCCTACAGGAGCATTACCCTGAGCTGGTTCCGCCATTCAGCTGTAGCCGATCTGTTCAAGGTGCTCGCTCAGAGCGATTACAAGATCATCCTGACAACGGATCATGGCAGCATCCGTTGCAACAATCCCATCAAGGTGGTGGGCGACAGGAACACCAATACCAACCTGCGCTATAAGTTGGGCAAGAATCTGACTTACAATCCGAAGGAGGTACTCGAGATAAAGGATCCTCATCGTGCAGGCTTGCCCAGTCCCAACCTGAGCACCACCTACATTTTCGCCACGAATGACAATTTCTTTGCTTACCCCAACAACTACAACTATTACGTGCAGTACTTCAAGGACACGTTCCAGCATGGTGGCATAAGCATGGAAGAAATGATGATCCCCTTGATTACGCTTCAAGGGAAAAAGCGATAGGAAATAAAAAGCCGATGGCACTAGAACCTTACGCTCCTGGTGCCATCGGAATTCTCTGACAGGGTTACTTTGACTGCATCCAGCGGAAGCAGTTCCTCGATCAGCTCAGGCCATTCGATGAAACAGATGGCGCCGCTGTAGAAGTAATCCTCGTAGCCCATATCATAAACCTCCTCCAATTTCTTGATGCGATAGAAATCGAAGTGATAGATGAGTTCGTCCGTAGTGGAACGGTATTCATTCACGATAGCGAAAGTGGGGGAGGTGATGTTGTCCTTCACCCCCAATCTCTCGCAGACAGCCTTCGTGAAAGTGGTTTTACCCACTCCCATGGGGCCATAGAGCGCGAAGACGGTATTGTCGCCCATGGCAGCCACGAAATCATCGGCTGCTTGTTGGATCTCGTCAAGTGACTTGATGGTAATCTCCATTATTCTTCCTCTAACGACTCTCCGTACTCCAGCTCGCCGTCGACAACCCAACGCAGGTCCTCTGGGTCATAGTCGCCCATCTTGTCCTTCTTGGCTTGCTTGGCAATATGGGAAGCCACAGCATCAATGTCGATATCGATGGCATCCTCGTCCTGAGCGGCATCGATGACACCAACGTAATATTCTCCTATCACATCCAGGAAGTAGTAGAGCTCCTCGTCAGAGAATTTGTCCTTGAGGTCCTGAGGCAGATAATTCTTGATGTATTCGATGGTGCGTGCATCGTCTTCTGCATCCTGGAGAAGTTCATCCTCGAATGTAGCCATAGTTGTAGTCGTTTTTCTGTTACAGGATGGATTTCAGTTTCTCTTCAAAGACAGGACGGGCAGCAGCACCCACCTGCTTGTCGACAACCTCGCCATTCTTGATGAACAGGATGGTGGGGATGTTGCGGACGCCAAAGCGCATGGGGAGATCCTCGTCTTCCTCGATGTCGCATTTGCCTACTATCACTTGTCCCTCATAATCATTTGCCAATTCTTCGATGATGGGACCAACTCTGCGGCATGGGCCACACCAGGTTGCCCAGAAATCCAGAACAATAGGTTTCCCGCTGGCAATGAGTTCTTCGAAATTCTCACTTGTTATGTTCTGTGTCATAGCTATAAATTGTTTTGTTTGTTAGTTAATACTATAGGAAAGAGCATTATTGCCCTCGATGTAATCCAGTAGAGCCCTGTTAACAGAGATTCTTTTTCCACGACTTTGCATGCCAATCTGATTGCGTCCTGATCCATCAAAGAATTTGAATGAAACTTTTACGTCCCCAGGATGCTCATTAGCCATATTTGTTAGCGCCATGACAGTATCCTCGTCCAAGTCAGGCAAGACGACATTGATTGTTATATCGTTAACGAGTCGATCCTTGACGTTGGCAAGGAAGTCGATGCTTTCAATCTTCAGACTTGGTTTGGAAGATGTTGTCCAGGGAAGTTGAACACGACCTTTCATAAAGAGTGTGCTGCCTGGCGACATATAGTTGGCCCACTTGACCCAATCCTCTGCAAAGAGACGGATTTCTCCTGAACCGCTGTAGTCCTCCATAGTGACAATCCCATAGGGTTTGTTGCTTTTGTTGCTGATGCCGTTGCGGACATCGGTAACAATACCGCCAAGCGAAACATTTTGATCAACGAATTGGGTTAGGTCTGTCAAGTCATCCATGTGTAGGTTACACACTCCTTTCAGCACCACACTGAATTCGTCCAGAGGATGTGCAGAAAGGTAGATGCCAACAAGTTCTTTCTCACGGTTGAGCCGTTCCAGCGTGCTCCATTTCTCAGAAGGAGGAATTTGAGGGGTGTTGACCTCGATGGCGTCCATTCCAAAGAGAGAGAATTGTGCTTCTTGCTGGGCTTGCTGGAATTGGTTGCTGTAGCGGGTCAGGGTATCGATGAAAACTTCGCCCCTGTTGTTTGATGCCATGAATTGCTCTCGCTGGATTTCATCTGAGAAAGTATCAAAAGCGCCACTCATGGCAAGACATTCCAACCCACTTCGTTTTATGGCGGAGATAGACACTCGTTGGGCAAAATCGAAGATGCCCTTGAAAGGACCACGCTCTTTGCGCTCCTTAACGATAGCCTCTGCTGCTGACGACCCCAACCCCTTGATAGCCATCAGGCCAAAGCGGATTTGCTTCTTGTGGTTAACACCAAAGTCTGTCTGGGACTCGTTGACATCAGGACCCAGTACCTCGATATTCATCGCGCGGCACTCATCCAAGAGTTTGGTGATTTCCTTAATGTCATCCTTGCGTTGTGTCAGGAGGGCAGCCATGAACTCTTGGGGATAATGTGCCTTGAGGTAGGCTGTCTGATAAGCGACCCAAGAATAGCATGCAGCATGAGATTTGTTGAATGCATAGGAAGCGAACTTCTCCCAGTCACTCCAGATCTTCTCTAATATCTTGGGATCGTGACCATTCTTCATGCCACCTTCGATGAACATGGGTTTCATCTGGTCAACGATATCCTTCTTCTTCTTTCCCATCGCCTTGCGCAAGGCATCAGATTGACCACGCGTGAAGTTCGCCAACTGACGGGAAAGCAACATGACCTGCTCCTGATAAACGGTGATTCCGTATGTGTCCTTCAGATATTTCTCCATGCAGTCGATATCGTAGGTTATGGACTCACGCCCGTTTTTCCTTGCGATGAAAGAAGGGATGTAATCCATAGGACCCGGACGATACAGGGCATTCATGGCGATAAGATCCTCGAACACAGTAGGATGAAGTTCCTTCAGGTATTTCTGCATGCCGACAGATTCAAATTGGAACGTGCCGACAGTTCGCCCTTCCTGATAGAGCTTGTAGGTAAGCTCATCGTCGATGGGGATGTTGTCTAAGTCCACCTCCACGCCTTCCGATTCCTTGATGACACGACATGCCTCCTTTAACTCAGAGAGTGTCTTAAGTCCCAGGAAGTCCATCTTGATTAGACCTGTGGATTCAATCACATGACCGTCGTACTGAGTGACCGTTGTCTTCATGCCTGGGAAATCAGGGTCATCGGCTGTGCTGACAGGAACGTGGTCGGATATGGAATCGCGACAGATGATGAAGCCGCAGGCATGAATACCCGTTCCTCGAATCTGTCCCTCGAGCATACGTGCAAACTTGATGGTCTTGGATTCCTTGGGGTCAGAAGAAGCTTCAGCCATTTGGAGTTCAGGGGTACACTTGATGGCATTGGCCAGATTCATCTTCATGCCGTCTGGCAAACGTTCTGGGATGGCTTTGCAAAGGGCATTGCTTTTGTCCAAAGGAAGATCTTCGACACGTGCCACATCCTTGATGGCATTCTTGGTTGCCATCGTAGAATAAGTAATAATGTGGGCACAATTGTCGTGTCCGTACTTATCCATCACCCATTGCAGCACTTTTCCTCGACCGTCATCATCAAAGTCTGTATCTATATCAGGCAAGGAGATGCGGTCAGGATTCAGGAAACGCTCGAAAAGCAAGTCATACTTCAAAGGATCCAACTTGGTGATCCCCAGACAATAGGCTACCACAGAACCTGCGGCTGAGCCACGACCTGGTCCCACCCACACGCCCAGCTCGTTGCGGGCTGAGTTGATGAAATCCTGCACGATGAGGAAGTATCCAGGGAATCCCATCGTTTTCATGATGTGGAGCTCGAATCGGATGCGGTCTTCCAACTCCTTGGACAGAGGGGTGCCATAGATGCGCTTTGCTCCATCGTAAGCCAGTTTGCCTAAGTAGTCTGCCTCGAATTTGATACGGTACAGCTTTTCGTATCCACCCAGTTTCTTGATTTTCTTCTCGCCTTCCTCACGTGGGAGTTGGTTCTCGCCATTCTCGTCGCTTGTAAACTCCTGGAAGAGTTGTTCCTCACTAAACTTCTGTCGCCATTCTTCCTCTGTGCCAAAATCTTCTGGGATAGGGAAGTTTGGCATGATGGGGTCACTTTCGATGTCGTAGGTTTCCACCTTATCCAGGACTTCACAGGTATTGAGCAGAGCCTCAGGAATGTCTGAAAAGACCTCGTTCATCTCAGCTCGTGTCTTGAACCACTCTTGCTTGGTGTAGAGCATGTGGTCCTCAAAGATTTTCTTCCCTGTGGAGAGGCATAGAAGTCGCTCGTGGGCATCCGCATTCTCCTCGTCAACAAAGTGAGAGTCATTGGTGCAGACAAGTTTCACGTTGTATTCCCTGGCAATCTTGATGATTTCCCTGTTGGCTGTCTGCTGCAAGGGGAAGGTCTCACGATTAGCCTTGATGTTGGGGTTCTTCACTTCATGACGTTGCAACTCTAAGTAGTAATCGTCACCAAACACACGCTTGAACCATTCTACACTTTTTCGTGCACCCAGAAGGTCACCATTCAGGATCTTGGAGGGAACCTCGCCGGCAATACAGGCGCTGCAGCAGATGAGGTCTTCGTGATAGCGTTCCAAGTCTTCGTGGTCTGTACGGGGATTACCATAAAATCCATCCACCCACGCACGCGAGACCAGTTTGATCAGGTTCTTGTATCCATTGAAGTTCTTCGCCAGCAGAATCAGGTGGTTTCCACCACGGTCCCCCATCGCGAAATCCCTGTCCTCTTTATGCCGATGAGCTACGTAAACCTCACATCCAAAGATAGGCTTGAAAGGCTCCAGACCTTCTTTCTTACGCTTGCCGTTCACCTTGTTGCAATAATCGAACAGCTCCTTCACACCAAACATGTTGCCATGATCGGTAAGAGCCATCCCTCGCATCCCGTCTTTGATGGCCTTGTCCACCAGCTTGTTGATGGCTGCCTGACCGTCAAGCAATGAATATTGCGAGTGAACATGTAGATGTACAAAATCCTCCATGTGAGAGTTTCTTTTTCAAATTTGCGTTAAAGGTAACACTTTTTTCTCAAATGTGCAATAAAATCTTCCTATTTTAAGTTCATTTAAGGAGAATGGCTCTAAATAGTGAATCTTTATTTTGTGTTTATTCAAAAAAAGACTAACTTTGTACCGAAGTGTGTGATTATTTATGGGAAAACGACTGAAGAAACTCAAGAAAATCAGACTCCATCATGAAGGCACTCGCACCTTGATATGGGGTGCTTTAGGGTTGATAGCCCTGAATCTTCTGTTGTATTATGCGTTTTCTACCAGAATACCTTTCAATATCGTTTTCATCCTCAGCATCATTGCTTATTGTACGGTAGTGAATTTCTATCGATGCCCCATTCGTATCTTTGATGGCGAGACAGACGGCTTGGTCGTTGCTCCTGCTGATGGTAACATCGTGGTGATTGAGGAGGTTGAGGAGGACGAGTACTTCCATGATCGTCGCTTGATGGTGAGTATCTTCATGAGTCTTTTCAATGTGCATGCCAACTGGATTCCTGTGGATGGAAAAGTGAAGATGGTGAAGCATCAGGACGGTAATTTCCATCGTGCCTGGTTGCCCAAAGCCAGCGAGGAAAACGAGCGCAGTTCCATTCTGATTACTACCCCTGATGGAGTCGACATATTGGTTCGCCAGGTGGCAGGTGCATTGGCACGTCGTATTGTCACGTATGCCCACAAAGGCGAGGACTGTTATATCGACGAGCATCTGGGTTTCATCAAGTTAGGCTCTCGAGTGGACTTGTATCTCCCCTTAGGGACACAAATAGATGTAAAGATGGGGCAGCGTACCGTTGGCAATGAGACTGTGATTGCCCGCCTGAATCCATCTGTCGAAAAAGAAGAAACGTTATGAACTATCAAATACCCAACATCATCACTTGTTGCAATCTGATCAGCGGATGCATAGCTACGGGGTGCGCCTTCTATGGGCAATACCAGTGGGCGGTCCTCATGATTGTGATTGGCGCCATATTTGATTTCTTTGATGGTCTTTCGGCAAGGTTCTTAGGCGTAACATCTTCTATTGGAAAAGAATTGGATTCCTTGGCCGATGTTGTGACGTTTGGCGTAGCCCCCAGCAGCATTCTTTTCTATCTGTTCCACGAGGTTCATTGTCCAGAGGCGCTCATGCCCATCAACAAGTTCCTGCCTTATACAGCTTTCCTGATGGCAGCCTTTTCGGCACTTCGTCTCGCCAAATTCAATCTCGACACCCGTCAGAGCACCCAATTCATAGGCCTTCCCACACCAGCGAATGCACTTTTCTGGGGTTCCTTGGTACTAGGGCAGCATGCATTCTTGACTTCGCTGAAGTTCAACGCACTCTTCCTTTTCCTCTTCATGCTGCTTTTCTGCTTCCTTTTGATTGCAGAGATACCCATGCTGGCGCTGAAGTTCAAGACCTTCACTTGGCAAGAAAACAAGATTAAGTACATCTTCCTGCTGGGTGCCCTACCTTGTTTCCTCTTTGGTTACAGCTGTTTCGCCGCCATCATCCTCTGGTATATTGTCCTCTCCTTGCTGAACAATAAATATGCTGAAAAAGAGGCAGTTGGTCCGAACAACCTCTAAGCAATCCCTCTACCTTTCATCAATCACCTCCTTTCTCTGCTCTAGTTTTCTCTAGATCCTCCCTGGATCACGTCGCGGCTGTAGAGCGTACCGTGCTGAGCGATGTGCTTTGCGAACTCGTTGATTGTAAGGATTTCGGAAATCTGAGCCACGCCGTATGCCTTGGTCTCGGTGATGTCCTCCGTCTTGGTTCCAGACGTTGGCTGAGTCAGCAGAGTGGGGCGTCACGCCCAGGACGCAGATGCTGCCACCCGTCGCCGTGAAGTGGATCTGCGGCCAGTATGGGATTGATGAAGGGGAGTTGTGAAGGAAATAAAGGTTAGAGGTAGAGGGGGTAAAAGAGGAAGGAAAAGACGCTCAATGCGCTACAGTGCTACAGTTGTTTTTATGCTTGTCAACATCCCAAAATATGCTCATAATATATATATTTATATATATAAATATATATATTATGATTTTTTTTCGTCGTTTGTGGTAACCGTATAATTAACTGTAGCACTGTAGCACTGTAGCGCTTTTGTCTTATTTGTTGCCTTTTACAGAACACCTAAATAACAGAAAATGAATAAGTTGTGTTTTTGTCCAATTCTTTGGATTCTTGCTACGGTTCAAGCGAAGGGCCTCCCATTTGAGAAAAAAAGAGGTGATTTTGGGCGTATTTTGGCGATTTTTAGCCCGTTTTTACGCAATTTTTGACCTCGTCGAAGGTACTTTATACCAAAAGAAGAGGATTATTGAAGATGAAAGCGAAATTACAAAGGGGGATGTTTTTTATCAAGAAATGGGTATAGAAAAACATTTTAACACAGTCCATAAATGAAAAATGGAAGAAAATCCGTACCTTTGTAGACAGATAAATCGGAATTTAACGGTATGAAGAGACTATTATTGTGCGCACAATTAATGATACTTGCTTTAACAGCTTATGCAACAGGGCAAGACGGAGACGTAATTTATATCAATGGCGAGAGATTGGTATTGTTGGTAAGACCTATATACCTCGATTCTGTGCTGTACCATGCTGTGAAAGATGCATTGCCATCAGACCGTCCTATTGTCTCATCCAATTGGGATGGCTTTACCGCTTATTGGAGCATTTACAATGATAAGCTCTATCTGGATAGCGTCAGATGTGAAGCTTATGACCCAAAAGTAAAGGCAGTAGTGGGCGAAAGCATCCCGTCTAAAACTTTGTATCGCATCTTCAACAGATATAGCACAGGTAACCGAATAGTTGCCAGTTGGGTTTCAGGCAAGATTCGGGTGGCTAAAGGTAAGGTCATCTACTCCCAGCCCACGGGATTTGAACGCAACTATGAAGAAGAAACGATTCTTGATATAGACCAAGGTAAGGTGATAGGACAGAAGGAATATCACAATTTCGTCAAAGACGGATTCACCTTCGACAAACTAGAACGGAATGGAGGCCAAGAGATGCTGCGTAAAATACTCCCTCTGCATATTGAGCGCTATCCCGAACTGGCCAATGTAAATCGATTTGTCTTCAAGGTTAAACGTGCTCGTGTTGACGAGATGGGTAATCTCGTGGAATGTGATGTAAAGGTAGTAAAGCCTGATGTCAACCCACAACTTGCCACAGAGATAGCAGAGGCACTAAAGGCTTATCATCCTTGGAAAGTTTATTATATAAATGGAGAATATCGTGCTTTAGGAATTGAGGGATGGACAATTCCATATATTCTGCATGACAAGTAAATTCCAATTTATCTTACAGAAAAATCGAGGCTTATTCGACATCGCCACGAAGTTCAATGATGAGGCACGCGCAAAACTGGTTCTGCGCTGGGAGCAGCTGGAGAGGGAGCGCATGGTGGAGAAATGCATGAGGCACCTGCTGGTGACGGATATGGACGTGATGCGCGAGGCTAAGTCCATCATAGGGCTTTAACTCCATTTTTTTGTCCAGGATGCCCTCCTTTTTTTCATGTTCTCCACACCCCGTTTCGTCACCCCCAAAAACACAACACGTTCTTCCCGCAGACTCAACGTGTTGTCTTTGCGATTTCAACTCGTTGTCTTTACGATTTCAACACGTTGTCTTTCTGGTTTCAACATGTTCTCTTCTTTCGAAAGAATTCCTGCATCAGTTGGGTGCACTCTTTTTCCAGTACACCTCCTGCCACTTGTGTCTTAGGATGCAAGGCATTGGGCGCGAAACGCTGAAAGCCACGCTTCTCGTCGCTCGAGCCATAGACGATGCGTTTGATCTGCGCCCATCCAAGGGCTCCAGCACACATCACGCAGGGTTCCACAGTCACGTAGAGGGTGCATTCCGTCAGGTATTTGCCGCCCAGATAGCCGGCTGCTGCGGTGATCGCCTGCATTTCGGCATGGGCTGTCACGTCGTTCAACCGTTCCGTCAGGTTGTGGGCCCGCGCTATGATTCTTCCTTGGCACTCTATCACAGCGCCGATGGGAATCTCGTCTTCGTTGAAGGCAATCTTGGCTTCTTCCAAGGCCTGCTTCATGTAGAAAATGTCGTCAGCCATCTTTTTCTTTCTTCGCAGAGAGCAAAGTTACGTTTTTTTTTCTATATTTGCATGTAAATACCGGCAGAATATGGCAGAACACAACGAATATGGGCATACGGGCGAGGAATTGGCTGTCGATTATCTGCGTCAGCAAGGCTATACGATCCTGGATGTGAACTGGCGAAGCGGTCACAGGGAGATAGACATCGTGGCTGAGAAAGAGGAATGTCTGGTTATCGTTGAGGTAAAGTCTCGCAGGAATACAGATTACGGTCGTCCTGAGGATGCTGTGAGTTCAAGAAAGATACGGCGCATCGTGTTGGCAGCAGATGCTTACGTGCGTTGCTTCAAGCTGGACTTGCCTGTCAGGTATGATATAATAACGGTGACGGGGAGAGGCTCAAACGCGAGGATAGAACACATCGAGGATGCCTTCCGTTCACCTGTTTGGTACAGATAAGATAAGGTAGAGCGCGAATGGAAAGACATTTCTGCTTGGATGATTCTCCTTGGTTTCAGATGCTGGAATTGGACACAACGGATTCCACGAACAGTTACCTGAAACGCTATCATGCTCCTGCGCCCCGCAAGGTGACGCTGGTAACGGCTGAGTATCAAACGGCAGGTCGAGGCTCTGCAAGCAACAAGTGGGAGTCTGCAGCAGGTAAGAACCTTCTATTCAGCCTGTTGACTTATCCCAGGATAGTCGAGGCAGAGCGGATGTTCGTGCTTTCCGAGATTATATCGATGGCTGTGTGTGATGCCCTGAATGAGTTTGTTCCAGGCTTCAGAATCAAGTGGCCCAACGATATCTACTATCAGGACAGTAAGGTTGCAGGCTTGCTTATCGAGAATGAATTGGAAGGGAAGGTGATTGCGAAGTGCATCATGGGAGTCGGCATCAATGTGAACCAGACAAGGTTTGAGAGTGATGCGCCCAATCCCATCTCGTTGGCACAGATCATGGGACACGAGGTGGAACGCAGGTCTGTCTTGAAGAGGGTAATGGACCATTTTATCCGCTGTTACGGCTTGGTAGAGTCTCAGCGGAACGAGTATGTTCACAATCTGTATCTCAACCAGTTGTATCGTATGCAGGAAGAGCATGAGTACGAGGACGCAACAGGTCGTTTCCGTGCTTCCATCCAGACGGTGGAGCCTACGGGTCACTTGGTGCTGCTCGACACGGAAGAAAGGATACGCAAATATGCCTTCAAGGAGGTTCAGTTCGTTTAGTTTATCATTCATTTATAAATAAGTTATATGACAAAGTTTAAAAGAATCTTGCTCAAGTTGAGCGGTGAGAGTCTATTGGGAGAACAAGGTTACGGAATTGATGTGAAGCGGTTGAATCAGTACGCCAAACAGATCAAGGAAGTTGCAGACATGGGTGTTCAGATTGGTATCGTGATAGGTGGCGGAAACATCTTTCGTGGCCTGGCTGGTACAGGTAAAGGTTTTGATCGCGTGAAGGGCGACCAGATGGGAATGTGTGCTACGGTCATCAATGCCCTGGGATTGAGTAGCGCGTTGGATGCCATCGGCCAGAAGAATCGGGTGCTTACTGCCATCCGCATGGAACCTGTTGGTGAATTCTTCAACAAGTGGAAGGCCATTGAAGCCTTGAATAATGGCGAGGTTGTCATCATGGGAGCTGGAACGGGTTCGCCCTACTTTACGACAGATACAGGCTCCTCCTTACGTGGTATAGAGATTGAAGCTGACGTGATGCTGAAGGGAACTCGTGTGGATGGTATCTATACGGCTGATCCAGAGAAAGACCCAACGGCAACCAAGTTCCACGACATCACGTATGCAGAGGTGATTGCCCGTGACCTGAAGGTGATGGATATCTCAGCTACGGCGATGTGCATGCAGAACAATCTGCCCATCTACGTCTTCAACATGGACATTGAAGGTAATCTGAAGAAAGTGATTGCTGGTGAGGAAATCGGCACATTGGTTCACAACTGACAAAAAGAACAATCCCTCGAACTTTGCGATTCGAGGGATTGCTGTATCTGCGTCTTGCTGATGCGTCTGTCAGTTCTTGACGGATGCGTTCACTTTGGCGGTTCCGGACTTGGTGTAGGTTCCGTCGACCTTGATGCCGCGACTTCCGCTACCCGTATTGTAGACGGTAATCGTACCGGCCGAGATGGTGAGGTTCCCATCCACCTTAATGCCCATACAGCGGCTGTCGTTATCGTCGGCATCGGTATAGATGCGCCCAGAGGCGGTAATGGTCATCGTTGTGGTGTTGTCGTCCTCGTTGATGAACATGTTCCCGTTACAGGAGATTCCTTTCGATCCTGCTCCGCTGGCAGCAATATTGAAGGTTCCGCCAGAGATGTGGATGTCTGTGTCGGACTTGATGCCTTTCATGTCGTTGGAGGTTACGGCTATCGTGATGCTTCCGCCCTTGATGATGACCTCGCCATTGTTCTCTTCATCCTTGTTGACCTTTGCCTCAGCCTGGATTCCGTCGCCCACCATTCCGCTGATGTTCAGGACACCTCCGTTCATCTGGAAATACTGCTCGGCATGAATGGCGTCGCTGGCAGCCTTCGTGATGGTAATGGCTCCGGTGGTCTTCTTCAACTGCATGTATTCGTTGGTGGCGATAGCATGTTTTGCGTTACCTTTCACAATGAGGGAGCCTCCACCAGAAATCTCCAGGTGTCCGTCGCAATATAGACAGGCTTTCTGGGTGCCGAGGGCTGCATCCTCGAGAGTATTTGTGGTTCCTTCCATCAGGATAAGGTCGGAGCGCTTGCCGCTCTCGATGTCGATGGCGGCTCCAGTCTTGGACGTAAGAGTGAGGCCGTTGAGGATGAACTTGCACTTGTAGCTTCCGTTATAGGTGAGCGAACCATTTGTGCTGGTGCCTGCGAGTACAAACTCCATCTCCTCGCTCGTGTTGGTGTTGTTGATGGTCACGTGGGCTCCGTTAGCCTCATAAGTTACGCCTTTTGCATGTCCGAGATCCACCTGGGCATTGTTTCCGTCGTAGTTGATGTAGATGGTCTTCACGATGGTGATGCTGTCTACGTCGGACGTGTTGAAAGTCTCTTCACCGATGGTGACCGTTTTCCCAGAATTGGAGTATGTCATCTCACCAATGGGCAGACGAGTGCTGTTGTCGTTTATCCAAACCCGAATGTTCTCTTGTGCCGATATGACAGAGCATAGAGACAGAAAGAGAAATGTTGCCTTGATTCTTTTCATAGTCTTGTCTGGAAAAACTTTCTTACTTGGTTATCTTGATGGTCTGGTCTCCCATGCTGATGATATAGAGGCCAGGTTTCAACCCGTTGAGGCTCACGTTTGATTTCTTCTCGATCTTGGCCATTCGGATAAGAGCCCCTGATGCGTTATAGACGCGCAAAGTTCCTTTACCGGAAACGGAAAGTTGCCCATTAAGGAATTTCAGATCGTCGGATTCCGTGGGTAGCGACTTGATGGCGGTTGGGTCTTGAGTGAATGTCATCTTCTGCATTTCCGAGAGAGGATAGGTATAGGTCTCGCCTGTGGTATAGACGACGGCATTTCCCTCCTCGAAGGTGATCTTCTGAACGGTGGAAAGCTCGATGCTTTGCTCTACATTATTATAAGCTACAGTCAAGTAGTTCAAGTCATCAGCTGAGGATGACAGACTTGCTGCCATCAGAACAGAGCCCAATAAAAATTTCTTGTTCATAATATTAAGGTGTGATAATTAATGTTTCTTAGAATTTGTACGTATAGCTAATGTTAATCACATGCATCCGCTCATGAATGCGAGTATAGTCCTCGTCGTCATCGTGGATGTTGAATGTTAAGAGATAAGCGAGAGACAAGTCGTTGTGCTTGTTGATCTTGTAACCGGTACCAATACCCAGACGAACTTTCTCCAGAAGCATGTTGTCACCAATGGCGACACTATTGTGAGCCTCTGCATAGACGAAGGGTGAAAGAGCCTGTCCCTTCTTGTCGTACTCCAATTTCAGACGGCTGCGCAACACCTGATCCGTGTTTGAAGCAATGGTCTTGGTGCTGTACACGGTATCGTTGAAAATCCCGTCTGGCGTATAGATGGCGTTCATTTCGATGTCTTCCCTGTCAACAGTCTTTTCTGTGCGATACGTGAGCTGGTAGCGTTCACGCAGAGAGATGCGAAGCCAGTTCCATAATTTCGTGGTTCCTGTTGCCTCTATTGAGAAGCGGTGACGGGGAGACCAGTAGCTATGGGTATAGCGGAAGCTTTCCAGCTCGTTGTCTTCGTCGAAGACCTGCTTGGTGATCTTGTCAGGCCGGTAGGCATAGAGGAAGTTGTAGGAAGTTCCCAGCTTCAGGTGTTTAATGGGCTTGTATTCCAGTCCTGTTCCTATGCTCCAGCGGTCTTTCTCCTGAGCGCGGAATTCAGTCTCCATGCCGACACTCCATTTCTTGTTGATGGACTTCTCGACACTCATTTCTGCCCATACGCCGAAATCGTCACTCCCTTCCGCCCAAGCCATCATGGGCATGAGTAGGGCTAAGAGTGATATGCATCTGATTTTTTTCATATAAGAGGATTTGTGATACTTTGATGTGATAGGGGAAACTGGTTCCTATGACTCGAGGAACTGCGTCTTGCGCACCTTGAACTGATTGGATACGGAGTTGGATTTCTCGCCTGTGGGAGGATTGTAGTAAACCTTCAGCACGCAGGAGTCCTTCAGGAAATCGATTCCGCCCACATCCACGCTGGTGATGTCGAGTCCGGTACGTTTCTTCAGGTCCTCTATCATCTCGAAGTATTTCTCTGGAGTGCAGAGGTCTACGCGGTCATACTGTACGTACTTGGAAGTCCTTACCTTGAGGCATTTCTCGCAGAGGTAGGTGATGAACACCACGATGATGTCGGTCACGAGCAATACTGCCACCCGATCGTATTCAATCTGGTCATCAATACCTATGTCGGCCACGGCGGTGATTACTGACAAGGAGATAATAAGGAACAGGTAGGTCATCTCGCGCACAGGCATAGCATCCGTACGGAAGCGCATAATGCTGAAGATACCAAACAGGCCAATACCGATACCCATCGTGGCTTTCGACTTCAAATCCATCATGAAGAACAGCAGGAAGAAAACTGCGATGCTGGTGAGCATGTAGGTGAAGTAGAAGTCGCGACGACGGCTTTTGGGATAATAAAGGAAGTGGATGATGATAAAGTTCACCACAATACAGATGACAAGTCTGATAAGCATCTGTGTAAATTCAAATGAAAGCATATACGTATTTTTTTAGTTAATCCTAAATGTTAATTACTCACCATCTACTCCAGCATTGTCAGTCGAGGCCAGGCCGTTCTGGATCTTCATGATCTTGCGGAGACGTTGCTTGAATCGGTTCTGAGGCAACTGGGGATAGGTGAAAGCTGTTCCTATGCAGTACTTCGAGAAACCTGACTTCTTGATGCGAAGCTTCTTCAGCATGGCCAGAATGGGCGAGGGGACAA
>CAMKMK010000009.1 GCA_946413885.1 uncultured Prevotellaceae bacterium | reverse complement strand
AGTACCTGAATATATAAATACTGAAAAATATTCGAAAATATTTATATATTTCTTTGTGAAAAAGAAAAAATCACATATATTTGTGGCCAGAAATAAAAAAAACAGTCACTACATCAAGAAATAAGATGTCGAAAGTTATCTGTGTGCTCCACGACAAAGGCGGTTGTGCCAAGACTACCACGGTAGTCAATCTGGCTTTTGCTCTCTGGCTGCTCGGAAAAAAAATACTTTTGGTTGACACAGATCCGCAATGCAACCTAACAGACACAATCGACAAAACAGTACACAAAGAAGCAGATTCTACTATCTACGAATGGATGCATGACAGCAAATCAGGTGAAGTATTATCTTTTCCCATCTATACGCGATACGAAGGACTGGATTATATTCCCAGTAGTCAAAGCATGAGCAACATAAATGCTGAGCTACAACTCATGTACAATCGTGAACATCGATTAGAGGAGTTCCTGTCTGTGGTGGATCCCGAGAGTGGGATCGCCATTCGAGACATGTACGACTACGTTTTCATTGACTGCGCACCAGGTGGCGAGACATTGATGAATACCAATGCACTGGTTGCTAGCGACTTCGTGATTGTTCCCACAGAGGCCAGCATATACAATCTGCAAGGTTTGCCACGATTGCTCGCGTATATAGATAAGGTAAGAATACAACTGAAAGCTCACGTAGAAATACTTGGCTATCTATTGATTCGATGGAATCCTCGTCGAGCTATCTCACGAGAAGTGAAGGCCTACTACAGTGACATCAATGAAGTGAAAGCTCCCTTATTTCCTATTTATATACGAGAATGTGTGCGGTGCAACGAGTCAGTAGCCTATGAGATGTCTCTCTTCGAGTACAGTCCCGATAGCACAGCAGCCGATGATTACATGCGTGTAGCTGAGTATATTATTGGACGTGGGACCCGACCTCATAGTTGGACACCTCAACGATGGGGACAATTGGCAAACGCTGCCTACAAACGTTTCATACAAGAAAGAAGTAAAACTGAAAAAGAATAGAATACATGAATTAAAAATGGCAATCAAAAAAACATCTCTCAATATAGCCCGAGTGGCACAGGAAGCAAGTGAAACCTTCGTGGCTCCACAACCTCTCCCATCGAACGAGACGGTGCGTTCAGAGATTGTCCAGAAAGCTGCCACACATAAGATGCTTTTCAAGCGTGTGTGTTCCATTCAGAAGATGGGTGGATTCAGTTTCTTCACTACTGAAGAAGATCGCATTGCATTAGATTACATCTCGTTCCTCAACAAGTTTGAGAAACAGAATGTAGTTCGCGTAGCTCTCCACAAGTTCCTCGATGAACATTATGTGGAAGGTGTGGGACTCGACGAAGAAGCTCGCCAAATGATTTTAGAGTTTGAGAAAACAATCTATCACTATGTCAAGAAAAAGTGAACGACATCATAAAATGCAGAAAGTAGCGGAAAATCTACATATCGGAGATATATTCTACGGTATATTGACTTTTCGTTTCGTTCATCTTGTGTAAAATCTGAAATCTGAGTTCCGGCTCAGGTCGGACTCAGATTCAGATTTTGCCATTCTTTCAAAGCGGAAAAAGAATAACATACAGCCTTTAAATATTTGAACCGTGAAGAGAATACTCATTCTACTGATTACTTTAGCAAGTCTAAATGCTAAATCTCAGACAGTTAGCATAATGGGGACAAAATCCACTCCCATAGACAAGTGGGTTGCTCAACATTTTGCAAGAGGGAAAGTACCTCCTTTCTCCTTTACACTGGATGGAAAAGCTTCTTCTCAATTCATCACAAAGTGGAAATACAACGTTTCACTTTTGCCAAGCGAGGATGAACAGGTCAAGCGTCGTCGTTTCTCCTACACTGATCCAAAAACATCAATGCGAGTGGATTGCGATGTTACATCGTATTCTGATTATCAAAGTGTTGAATGGGTTATCCGTTTTACGAATGAAGGCTCACAAAACAGTGCCGAATTGTCCAACGTTATTGAATCCGACATCCAGTTCCAATTCCCTGGTCAAGGAGAACCCGTACTGCATTACTTCAATGGTAGTATACCCAGCCGCAGTGATTTCGCTCCTCATGATCGTGTTTTTCATTCTAGTGATACACTTTTACTCCAGAATCGGGGTGGTGGACGGAGTTCAGCCCTGATAGCTCCTTTCTTCAACATTGAGCATCCTAGTTCACATCAAGGAGTCATGTCCGCTATTGGATGGACAGGCAACTGGCATGCTCAGATGATTTCAACCTCAAGTCGCGATTTCATTTACCGAACAGGTTTAACTAATCTGCAGACATATCTCCTGCCTGGAGAAAGCATCCGCACCGCCAGTGTGGCTCTGCTTTTCTGGCACAACGAGAACCGTTTCGAAGGTCATAATCAATGGCGACGTTTCATCTTGGCTCACCACACTCGCAAAATAGACGGCAAGTGGGCCCATTATCCCTATTTCTTTGGATTCAGTTGGGGTGATCCTGCTCCATGCAACGAATATACTTGCATGACCAATTTGATGGCAAAAGCTCTTTTACAGCGCCAGCAAAAATTCGGACTCAAGGCAGAAGCCAGTTGGTTGGATGCAGGATGGTACATTGAAGCCGATCAATACCAAGATGGCAAGAATTGGGCCAACACAGTAGGCAATTGGGTGGAGAATCCTGACAACTGGCCCAACGGATTGCGCGAACTTTCTGATGCATGCCATAAAATGGGACGTAAATTTATGGTTTGGTTTGAGCCGGAACGTGTCATAGAGGGGACCAAATGGGCACGAGAACACCCCGAGTTTATGCTCCGTCTAGAGAATAATTCCACACTTCTTTTCAACTTAGCCGACTCCTCCGCCGTAGATTGGCTGTGTCAATATATCGGTGATTTCATCGAACGAAATGCCATCGATTACTATCGACAAGACTTCAACATGGATCCCGTAGGCTTCTGGCAAGCAGCTGATAAACAAGGACGACGAGGAATCACTGAGATACGCTACATATGTGGTCTGTACCGATATTGGGATTACCTTCTTCATCGTTTCCCTCATTTGCTGATAGATAACTGTGCAAGCGGTGGTATGCGTCTCGACTGGGAGACTACGCTCCGCAGCGCTCCCATGTGGCGCACTGATGATTGTTACTACAACGACCCCTCTGACATGCAGTGTCATACCTATGGCATCAATCTCTTTCTCCCTCAAAGCGGAACAGGATTTGGACTACCAGATCGAGAGGACAAGTACAGTTTACGCTCGAGCATGGGCAGTAGCATGGTTTATAACTGGAAAATCATGACAAACGTTGAGGATTTCACCAAGATGCAAGAGTGTCAACGCGAATATCTACTCGTACGTCCCTATTTTACTGAGGATTATTATCCTCTGACTGGCACCAATGGTTCCGATGCGCACGATAATTGGTTAGCGTATCAGCTTCGTCGTCCATCTGATGATACAGGATTCGTGGTGGCATTCCGACATCACGACAATAATGAGCCCATCTTTTCAGTCCGACTTTATGGGCTATCTCCAGACGCATCATATCGTCTCACAAATCAAGATGATGGCACATCTCAATTAAAATTAGGCAAGGAACTGATGGAAGGCCTTCAGCTGAACCTTCCTGAGGTGGACACTAGTCTTCTGCTTTTTGTGGAGAGAATCTAAAAAAAACTATTCACTGACAAGATCCAAGGTCAACAACAAAAGGACTTTATTTCGTTTCGTTCTCTTTATGTCCATCCCTTTTCTCTCGTTTTGTGGAAAAGGGATGGCTTTTTGTTTCAGAATTCCAAATAAGGCGAGAGACGAGTGATATCTTCTTCTGCGAATTCTTTCAAGAATAGAAGTTGATTCAAGTTCTTCAAATCGCCATGTCTCTTTCGATATTCCACTATCGCGCGCGCCTGGTAAAAAGTAATGTAGGGATGACGCATCAGTTGACGCAAAGTGAGCTTATTCACATTCAGGCGGCGTAAAGGGACATCTGATACACAAAACCACTCAAAAACCTCATCAGGCATCTCGCAAGACTCCATCACTTGTTCTACCTTGACAAATCCCCCCAAAGACTCACGATAAGCAACAATCCTATTGGCACGATAATTCCCTATCTGAGGAATCCTCATCAATTCGGTTGTATCAGCCAAATTTGCATCCACCACTGTACCTTGAGGGTATTTGGAAGATCGTCTTCCTGTCTCTCCAACATTCTGATAAGAAGACGATTCCTTTTCTTCCAAAGCATTCCCTCCATTATGTAGAGTTAAATCACTCTCTCGATTTTCTCGACGAGACGAATCTGATGAAGCAGGTGTTGAAGAATCGTGTCCTTTCATGTTACGAGCAGAAGGGGGCGATGACTTAAGGGAAGATGGAGAATTACTCTGGCGTTTAGAAGAGATTTCAGAATCTGTCAAATAACGGAACTCGTCACTGATACGGATATAAGGTGAAAGACGATTCCATAACTCCATAGTCATACCTGGCAAACGCTTGAAATCTTCAGGCGTGTGATACCTTCCATGCATAGAGCGGTACTTATAGATGGCACGCACCTGCCATGGAGCCAAGCCCAGGCGCAACAAGTGAGTACTATCAGCAGTATTGGGATCAAAAGGGAAGGTTTCCAAAGATTCTGGAACATAATAAGAAGATTCTCTCCCCGATCTACCCTTTTTATGGAAAGAGGATGACCTGTGATCAGCATAGAGAGAAGATGAATTAATCGATATGCTATCAGCAGGAAGATTCTCTTGTGGCATAGGCTTATGGATTGTACGTATCCACAAGGCAAAGATACCCAGGATAAGAATCCATTCCAGAATCAGAAGAGCACGGCGATCAGACTTAGTCAAAAAAGGAAGGCGACGCATCAGCGGAACAATAATTCGTTTACAAAGATAAGGGTCATTGCCACAGGAACCACATAGCGAATAAGGAAGATGAAGCTTTGGAAGAAGCGGAAGGGAACAGTGCCCTGATTGGTTATCTCATCATGAACAAGTTTCTTATCAAGATACCAACCGACAAAGAGACAGATGACGAGTCCTCCTATGGGCATGAGAATTTTACTGGCAACAAAATCGAAGAGGTCGAAAATAGTCATATCAAAGATGGTAAAATCGCTCCACAAACCAAAGGAAAGGGAACATGTGACGCCCAAAAGCATACAACTAATGGACACAATGGAGGATGCGGTGCGACGAGATACATGGACAACCTCGTGAACATAAGCAGTCACTGACTCGTGGAGTGACATAGCGCTGGTGACTGCCGCTAAAAGCAACAGCATATAAAAAAGGCCTGAGAATATATACCCCAAGACAGGCACATTATGGAAGGCCATAATAAACACATTGGGCAGAGTAATGAAAACAAGACCAGGTCCTGCATTGACCTCAACTCCCTGCACACTAAAAACAGCAGGGAAGATGATGAATCCGCTTAAAACAGCAACGCAGGTATCGATGACACTCACGCTGACAGCAGTCTTGACTAACTTGGTGTCAGGACCAAAATAGGAGGCATAGGTACAAAGACAGCCCATAGCAAGGCTCAGCGAAAAGAAAGCTTGCCCCATCGCAGAAAGAACGACACTGGGAGTAACCTTACTGAAATCTGGTTGCAAAAGGAAACGGAGCCCTTCGCTTGAACCAGGCATATTGAAGGAACAACCAACAAGAACGATGATGATAACGAGCAACAATGGCATGAAAATCTTTGAGAAAGCTTCGATACCTGACTGAACTCCTCGAGCAATGATTACATGTACCATGAGCATAACGATGGCAGCATAGATGACAGGCTCCCAAGGATTAGAAACGAAATCATTGAAATATGCTGAATAATCGCGAGAGACAGAGAGTGAGTTGATGGCGGATTCTGTGAGATAGAAAAAGGTCCAACCTGAAATGATGATGTAGTAAGAAAGAATAAGGAAAGCCACAAAGACGCCTGAGACACCCTGAAGACGCCACCAAGTGCCAGGAGCCAACTGACTGTAGGCAGAAATCGTATTGGCATGAGTATGACGACCTATCACGAACTCGCTGACCATAACAGGTACTCCAACAAAAACCACACAAAGAATATATATGATAATGAATGCTGCGCCACCATTGTTGCCTACTTCAGTGGGAAAACGCCACACGTTACCCAATCCTACAGCAGAGCCTGCGGAGGCCAGAATCACGCCAAACTTACTACCAAAACTACCACGATCTTTCATAACGAAAAACAATATACTGACTTAAGAAAACAATTCATTTAGAAATATGACACTTACCCCAACAGGAGCTACCCAGCGAATCAGGAAAATGAGGAATCGAGCCGTACGGATACGCAACGTACCATCATTGGTAAGTTCATTCTGAACCAACTTGCGATCAAGGACCCAACCCACAAAGAGAGATATGAAGATACTGCACAGCGGCATGATGAACTTGGCGGTAAGATAATCGAAAAGATCGAAGATTCGCAAGCCACAAACCTGAATCTTCTCCCAAGGACCAAAAGAAAGGGAACATGCTGCGCCAAGCACTAAGCAGACAACCGTGACAACAGCTGCTGCACGAGGACGGCTAAGATGGAATTTCTCGTGAATGAAAGCCGTGTCAATCTCATGCATGGAAATGCTGCTAGTCAGAGCAGCCAAGAGGAGCAGGATATAGAAAAGACTTGAGAAAACATAGCCAACAACAGGCACATCGCTGAAAGCCATATTGAAGACATTGGGGAGAGTAATAAATACTAAACCAGGTCCTGCATCTACCTCAACTCCTGGCACACTGAAAACAGCTGGAAAGATAATGAATCCGCTGAGAATAGCCACCATCGTGTCAATGAAACAGACACTGAAAGCCGACGACACAAGTGGTACATCGCGCTGGAAATAAGAAGCATAAGTAGCCAGGCATCCTATTCCTACACTTAGGGAGAAGAATGCTTGACCCATCGCAGAGAGAACCACAGAGGCTGTGACCTTACTGAAATCAGGATGAAGCAGGAACTGAAGTCCTTCTCGAGAGCCAGGCATTGAAAGAGAGCAGGACATCAGGACGAGTATAATGACGAGAAGTGCGGGCATCATTATTTTGGAGTATCGCTCGATACCTGCCTGCACGCCACGTGCCACGATGAAATGAGTGAGCAGCAGGAAAACAGCAACGTAGATGAGTGGCTGCCAAGGGTTGGAAACAAAATTATTGAAGAATGCCCCATAATCCTGGTCACCCGCTAACTGATAAACAAGAGAAGAAATCGTGTATTGAAGCGTCCAGCCTGCCACAACGGAATAAAAAGAAAGTACCAGGAATCCACCCAATACACCCAGGAATCCTACGATGACCCAAGGCTTACCAGAAGACAATCGACGATAGGAGTCCACCGTATTGGCTTTGGAAGCGCGACCAATGATAAACTCGCTCACCATAACAGGCATAGCGAGAAAGAACACGAAGCAGAGATAGACGAGAATGAAAGCTGCGCCCCCATTGCGACCAACTTCAGTTGGGAAGCGCCAGATGTTGCCCAATCCGACTGCACTTCCTGCGGATGCCAGAATGATGCCTAATCTTCCACCAAAACTGCCACGATTCGTATTCTGCACGTTTAAAATACCTTAATTCTTTCTATCCAAGTGCAAAAATACAAATAAATCCTCTAAATTTGCAACAAATTGAAAACTAAGATGGCAAATACGGTAACAAATCACATCAAACGATACCCTTTGGCAACACTCCTGTTGGTGGTCATCGTGTTTCTCTCGCTTTATCCTTTCCAACATATTCATCTGATGGAAAACGTCCCCTTGTCAGACAAGTGGACACACATGCTGATGTATGGAGGCTTCTGTCTGGTGCTTTGGGTTGAATATTTGTGGCGGCACGAACGAATCAACTGGGGGAAAGCCCTCTGCTGGGCTGTCCTTGCACCAATAGCATTCAGCGGTTTGATGGAAATCTGCCAAGAATATCTGACAACATATCGTAGTGGAGAATGGCTCGATTTGTTGGCAAACACGATTGGTGTCGCCTTAGCCACAATCATTGGACCAACGATCCTTAGATGGGTGCTGAAGAAGATGCAGGCACGAGTCGGATGAGATACAAGATTGAAACACTCCTGCATCCCTCATTCCAGAACCTGAAAGCAAAGACGAAAGGCTGTTTTTCCTGCAACACGTCGAGACTCAAAAGACAACACGTTGAAAGTGGAAAGACAACGTGTTGAAATCGCAAACTCAACACGTTGAATCTTTAAAGACGACACGTTGTCTTTTTTTGCCTCTGCAATTCTATATCGAATCCTTCCAAAGTTTGAAAGGGAACTTGCGCATGTGAGCGTTGTAGAATCGACGGTCACCTGTGACTTCTGGTCCGATGAAATCGGGCTTTTCGAAAGGTTCGTTCTCGTCAGCCAACTCTACCTCAGCCATGATAAGACCCTCGTTGTCGCCATAAAATTCATCAACCTCGAAGATATGCTTGCCGCTGCGGACCAAGAAGCGAGTCTTGTCGATGATGCCAGGCTCACATATACTCATGAGATCTTCTGCATCAGAGAGAGGGATCTCCATTTCGAACTCATAACGGGCTAAGCCTGCACGATTGCTTGGACCCTTGATGGTAAGATATCCCTTCTCGTCCCTTATGCGCACACGTACTGTTCTCCCATTGCCAGAACTGATATAACCCTGACGAATGCGGCTGCTATCATAAGCCTGATCACGGAATTCTCCTATAACCAGAAACTTACGTTCTATCTCGAAATGCATCTTCTACTTATCGAGAGAAGCCTATCAGGCATGCAATAAACAGGATAATAAGTGCTGCTACGATGTAAAAGACAAGTTTATTGGCTTGCTTACTTTCACGGGCAGCTCTCTCAGCAGATCTTTTTGCCTTTTTTGAAGATTTGTTACTCATAACTTTATGGGTTTGTTTTTAAGATTAATTATTCTTGTGCGCCAAACTCCATGAGGTAGGCTTTGATGAATGCATCTATCTTGCCATCCATCACACCACCCACATCACTCGTCTGGTAGTTTGTTCTATGATCTTTTACACGACGGTCATCAAACACGTAACTGCGTATTTGACTTCCCCATTCTATCTTCTTCTTGCCAGCTTCCACCTTGGCCTGCGCCTCCATACGATGTTTCAGCTCCTTGTCGTAAAGCATGGAACGGAGCAGTCGCATGGCATTCTCTTTGTTCTTGGGCTGGTCGCGCGTTTCAGTATTCTCGATAAGGATCTCTTCTTCCTCGCCTGTGTAAGGGTCTTTGTATTGATAACGAAGACGTACTCCTGACTCCACTTTGTTGACATTCTGACCTCCAGCGCCGCTCGAGCGGAAGGTGTCCCAAGAGATGCGGGCTGGTTCGATATTGACTTCGATGGAATCGTCGACCAGGGGAGTAACAAAGACGGAAGCAAACGAAGTCATGCGCTTCCCTTGTGCATTATAAGGGCTGACACGAACCAAGCGATGCACTCCATTCTCGCTCTTGAGGTAACCATAAGCGTATTCGCCTTGAATTTCAAGCGTGCAAGTTTTGATACCAGCATCATCACCCTCGAGGAAATTGCTTATCACACACTTGTATCCATTGTTTTCTGCCCATCGCATATACATGCGCATGAGCATCTGAGCCCAGTCCTGAGCTTCAGTACCACCTGCCCCAGAATTGATCTTGAGGACTGCATCCATAGGATCTTCCTCTTGGCGAAGCATGTTCTTTAACTCGAGATCCTCGATGGCAGCAATGGAACGTGCATAAAGATCGTCTACTTCTGCCTCAGAGACAAGTTCCTCTTTATAGAAATCAAAGGCTGTCTCCAATTCATCGCTGAGCGTCTTCACTTCATCGTATCCCTTGATCCACTTCTCCAAGCCTTTTACTTTCTTCATCTGTGACTCGGCTCGCTTGGCATCTTCCCAGAAATCAGGATCCTGAGTACGGAGTCGTTCCTCTTCGTACTGCATTTTCTTGCCATCAATATCAAGATATCGATTGAGTTGCTCAGTACGTTCCTTTACCTCTTTGAGTTGCTCTATAGTTATCATTATTCCTCGTACATCTTATCAATTTCTGCAGCAAAGTTCTGATTTATAACAGAACGCTTTACCTTGAGTGTATTGGTCAACTCACCACGTTCCATGCTGAAAGGATGAGGCAACAAAGTAATCCTCTTGATTCTCTCATAGCTGGCCAAATCCTGCTGAAGCGTTTCAATGCGGTCCATCAAAAACTCAACAATGCTGGAATTAGAGCACAAATCCTCGATGCTCTTGTATTCAATCTTCATCTTTTGTGCCAATTCTTCAAGCAGCTTATACTCAGGGATGATGAGAGCCGACACGAATTTCCGCTGGTCAGCAATGATGACAATCTGGTCGATATAACGATCCACCACCAGTTTGCTCTCCAGCATCTGAGGCGCAATATACTTGCCGTTGCTTGTCTTGAAGAGATCCTTGATACGCTCTGTGAGGAAGAGTTCGCCATCCTTCATGTAACCAGCATCGCCCGTATGGAACCATCCCTCTTCATCGAAAGCCAAAGCGGTCACTTCTGCCTTGCGGTAATACCCCTTCGTAATTGTATCGCCTTTGAGAAGAATCTCATTGTTCTCGCCAAACTTCAGCTGTACACAATCAAGGACACGGCCCACAGACCCCATCGAAATAGGTTTGTACCAGCGGTCACAAGAAACGGTAGCGGTAGTTTCTGTCATACCATAACCTGCCGTCATGTTTATGCCCACAGAATGAACGAATTCTTCGACAACAGGCGGTATGGCGGCTCCAGCTGTAGGAAAGAAATTGTGGCGTTCCAGTCCTAATGTCTTGAGGAGGAGCGAAATGATGGTCTTCTCATAGAATTTATACTTCATGCGGAGTCCTACAGGAGGAGTCAGGCCGCGCATCTTGTAGTCCACGTTGTAAGCCTTTCCCACCTTGAGCGCATCAAGCATAAGTTTGCGCTGCATGGAACTGCTGGAATTAATCTTCTCATAGACACCAGAATAGACCTTCTCCCAAAAACGTGGTACTGCACACATGCAGGAGGGATGCACCTCACGAAGACTTTGGAGAATATCCTGAGGATACTGATTTATCGCAAGGGTGGAGCCCGTCTTGAGACAAAGATACGACCAAGCCCGCTCGAAGACGTGAGTAAAGGGAAGGAAATTCATGATAAGGTCCTTGTCACTCAGATCTACCGCATCCTCGTGAGCCTTGATGGCCACATTGTACATGCGATGAGTGAGCATGACACCCTTGCTCAACCCTGTGGTTCCACTTGTATAGAGGATGTTTGCCAAATCGTCCACATCCAGCTCAGCCGTGCGATGGTCCACCTCTTCCTGATGTGCCAAGCCTTCTCCCAATGCGAGGAACTCGTTGAAATAAAGGCTCACCTGATCCTGAGCATCTTTCTTGACAGTATTGTCGAAGATGATAAGCCTGCTGACTGCAGGGTCAATCTTCAACACACGATAAGCCGTGTCGTACTGGGCCTGCTCACCCACGAAGATATAACGTATGCGGGCATCGCTTACCATGTATTTCACCTGTGCCTCGCTACTGGTAGCATAGAAAGGAATGGTTACAGCACGAATCCCATAGGCGCCAAAGTCAACGAACATGCATTCAGGCATGTTTTGAGAAAAGACTGCAACGTTCTCCTGCACGCCTACGCCCAACTCTATGAAAGCATTGCTGACCTTGCGTACTGTTTCTGAAAAAGTGTTCCAAGAAATCTCTTTCCATACTTGCAGGCTCTGGTCGCGATAAAGCATGGCAGCACGATTGCCATAAACCTTAGCCTGACTATGAATCACAGAGGATAACGGACTGGGATTTTGCATAACAATTCTCTCTTTTATTACCACAAAGATAGCATAAGTTAAGATAATTGCCAAATTTATTTGTTTTTTTGTAAATTTGAACGTAACTTTGTTTGTTCAAAAAGGGAAAAAAGATGAATATCGAGCAACTTACCAGCGAGGCGTTGGAGATTCTTTGCCATCTGATAGAGATTCCAAGGACGAGCAGAAACGAAAAGAACGCGTCAGACTATTTGGAGCAAACCATGCGAGAAAAATTCCATCTGGACATTCATCGTGAGAAGAACAATTTGTGGTGCATCGCTGACGAATACGATGAGACGCGCCCCACTTTGCTGCTGAATGCCCATATCGACACAGTTAAGCCCGTAAGTACCTGGAAAATAGACCCCTTCAAGGCAACCCCTGAGGGAGAACGCATTTATGGACTGGGAAGCAACGATGACGGAGCCAGTTTGGTCTCATTGCTGCAAGCCTTTCGAGTGCTGAATGGGAAGAAACTTCCTTATAATCTGATTTATCTGGTTAGTGCAGAAGAAGAGGTAAGCGGACATGATGGCATCGAGTGCATCCTGCCCCTACTGCCTCGAATAGATATGGCTCTGGTGGGAGAACCTACAGGAATGCAACCTGCTGTAGCAGAAAAAGGCCTGATGGTACTGGATGTGACAGCTCATGGAAAATCAGGCCACGCAGCACGCGACAAGGGCGACAATGCCATCTATCATGCAATAGACGACATCCAATGGTTTCGCACCCACAAATGGCCTAAGGAATCTGACTTGTTGGGACCAGTAAAGATGACAGTAACAATCATCCAAGCAGGCACCCAGCACAACGTGATACCTGATACCTGCACGTTTACAGTAGATATTCGCACCAATGAATGCTACCAAAACGAGGAGTTATACCATTTGATCTGCGAGCAGGTGAAAAGTGAGGTGAAAGCTCGCTCATTCCGCCTGAATTCATCGAATATTCCCATTTCTCATCCGCTGGTTCAGCAGGCTATCAGAATAGGCAAGACTCCCTTTGGGTCACCCACTCTAAGCGATCAAGCCCTAATGCCCTTCCCAAGCCTGAAGATGGGACCAGGCCAAAGCTCGCGAAGTCACACCGCTGACGAATACATCGAAGTAGGCGAAATAAGGGACGCAATCGAGACTTACGTGAGGATGCTGGAAAGAACGTGTTGAAACCCCAAAGACAACACGTTGAAATTGCAAACACAACACGTTGAAATCGCAAACACAACACGTTCTTCTTGCAGACTCAACACGTTGTCTTTTGCTTTTCAACGTGTCAACTTTTTCATCACGATGTATCAGGAGAAGAAAAGGTCTTTAATGTGCTTCCTCACTCATGAGAAAAATGAAGATGGGGAGACATATATATTATAAGGTAAAAACTATTTCCCTATCCAGGCTTCAGGATTGAGCTTAGCAGTCTCCTTCCTCAACTGGAAATGGAGTATGCAATTCCCACTTCCATCATCAGCAACAGTTCCAAGAATATCCTTGGCATGAACCTGCTGACCTTTGCTGACAATCACAGAGGAGAGATTGCAATAGACAGAGATGTAACTTCCGTGACGAACCAAAATGTTCTTTGTGCCGCTGAACTGGAAAACAGCAGTCACCTCGCCGTCAAAGATACAACGTGCTCGTGCGCCTGGTTTGCCAATATAATTGGTTCCTTTGTTGTCGAGTTGGACATTCTTCAGACCTGGTACGTTATAGATTCCAAAACGGTTTCCCAACCTGTACTGGCCTGTAATAGGAACAGGGAGACGTCCCTTGTTTTGAGCAAACGTGCCATTTAATTGCTTGTCCTTAGCAGTCAGCCAAGAGCCTGAAGATGACTTTCCGCCAGAAGACGAGGACGATTTTTCCGTTTTAGCAGATGAAGCGTCAGTCTTGCTGCTGGTTCCCTTCTTTGCTTTCGCCTTGCGGGCTGCCTCTTCCGCAGCTTTCTTGCGAGCTGCTTCTTCGGCTTTCTTGCGAGCCTGCTCGATTTCATAAGCAATCAGGGCATCGATTTTCTTATCCAAAGCTGCCAGCTGCTTCTGCTGTTGGGCTATTGTGCTTGCCAAGCCAGACTCTTTCTTTTTAAGTCCGTCCACATTCTTTCGTTCTGCAATTTGCTGGATATTAAGCTGTTTGCGTTGCGACATCACTTCTCGCAACAGATTGTTCATCTTACTTTTCGAGCTGAGGAGCTTGTTCTGAGCTTCCAGCAATTCAGACTGTTTCTTGAAGACCTGTTCACCCAGATTCTTCTGATAGGAAGCAAACTCATTGGCATAGCGAGCACGACGATACATCTGCGTGAAAGTACGGGCTGAAAGGATGAAAACAAGTGGGCTGGTCTGCTGACGGTTAGCTCGTGCATAACGTACAACTTGCTTCAGTTTCGCCTTTTCCTGAGCCAGCTGGGAGTCAATGCGAAAGATATCGCTCTGAAGGACCACCATCTGAGAGTCCAACTGGTTCATTTCCGTCTCCATATTGCGGATATGTTCAAGACGATTATCCAGCTGATGTCCCAGATATTGAATATTTTGTTGCCCCGTCTTTACTTGCTTTTTCGTCTTGTCAAGCTCATTCTGCGATTTCTTCAACGTCTTCTGCAATTCCGTTTTCTGAGCCTTGAGAGCCTGTACCTTCTTGCTGTTCTGGGCCAGACACAATAAAGGAATAAACGTCAAGAATAACACTATCACGCGGAACTGCTTCATTGCTCTATCGACTATTGGATAACATTTATTTTGCCAATTTCATAATACGGTCGAGCACCGTGTTGAGTGAAACCTGGCTATACTTTTTCTTATTTATTTCTGTACGTGTTTCCCAGCCATCATTTGTCCTCAGGTTACTCAATGAAATGGTAGCCTGAATAGGTTTCTTACCTGTATTGATGTTAATCAGCATCTGGGTAGGAAATTTCTTTTCACCCAGTTTGCCATAAGTCTGGTATTGCCAATCAAGGGAAATATCCTTCGTATTGGCCTGACGTCCTGTTATAGTCGTTTGGCTTACCATATTCTGAATCATATCAGCCAGGAAGGTAAGTGCCATCCATTTGGAATCTTCATTCGTCAACTTTACTCCATTGTTTTCTCTGATCAAGTCAAAATTCTTGGCTGAAGGTTCTGATCCCTTGCTGCCAAAAAGAAAAAGCTCGTCCCAAAAGAGTGATTGGAAAACATAAAAATCAATTCCTGCCTTCTTAAGGAAATCCACTTCTTTGTAATCTACCTTAATATACTGATGATCCATTCGATCTACCACAAGCAAGTAATCAGGCGTCAATTCCATACATCCCAAGTCAAACAGCCCCAAAGCAGAGAGAGTAATCTGTATCACGTCGTCTCGCTTCATACGCAAATTGCCTCCAACAGACATCTTCTTTGAGCCAGAAACCAATTGGAGGTTCATCTTGGAAGTCATAACACGAGTTGTCTGACGATTCTGGTTGATAAGTTCCACTATACGCTTTTCTGTCTTCACGGCATCAGGGGAGGAAGAAGAAATCTTCGTAGAGACAGCATTCTTGCTACTTTTACAGGAGGCAAAAGTAACAATCATGAGAAGTAGACAGAAGAGGTTTATAACATTATTCTTCTTTAATTGAGCTTTCATTTGATCCCTGAAGAGTGTATACTTTTGATTTATCTGCATTCGACCTTACGTTTTGCCTCGAGTGTCTCAACCTTTGGGAAGACAATTCATGAGGCATTCTATTTTACATATTTTTTCTGTTTTATCTTCTTAGTGAGGGTTCCTGTATCAGTACCTCCTTTTTCCTGGGCAAGTTGCCAATATCGAAGAGCCTTCTCTGGTTCGCTACAATGATAATAGATATCACCTGCATGTTCCAATAAAGCAGCAGTAGCCTCATCGTCAGAAAGCAGCTTTTCGTCAGTTGCTTCAGGCGATATCACACGATCCATATAGATACGAGCCTCTGTGAACTCCTTTTTGGAGAAAAGAATCCAAGCATACGTGTCAAGATACGTCTTGTTGACAGGTTCCTTCTTTATTGTCTTATAACTCATCTCCTCTGCCTTATCCAACTCTCGATTCTGCAGACAGAGGTAATAGGCATAATTGTTGAGACAACTGATGTTATCCTCCTGATAAACCAAAGCAGAGTCATAGGCAGCAAAAGCCTGATCCTCCATTTTCTCCTCAAAATACTCATCTCCCAAAATGCTGAACACATCGGAAACTAACGAAGGAGACGTGTCAGGAGTTCGTGTGCGAAGTCCCTGCAGGAAGACATCAATGGCCTCTTTGGTTTTCTTCTGCTGAACCAAAGCAACACCCAAATAGAAATGATATCCCAATTCCTCAGGATGGTAATTAACTCCATGACGACAGATATCCTCCATGTTGGTATAGTCATTTCGAAGAGCATAATATTGAAGCAGGCGAGACATTGCCAAAGCATTCGAAGGATCTACTTCGAGAATCTTCTTCATCACATCCATCACATCAGAATCAGGAGCCTTGATGTGTATCAGATAAGAAGCGCGCAACATCAACAACTGAGTATCATGCTGAGGTTGGGAAAGGATATATTGGAAGGCATTCTCCATTGGCTCTTTAAGTGTAGAATCACGCTGAGCCTTATCGATATAGTCACGCATCAGAGCCGTCCTAAGTTCAGAGTTTCCATTAGAATCATAAAGCAATGAGTCACGCAGATGAGCATATTTCTCAGGTTGCTTTGCTTCTTCGTAATAGGCCAGCATACTTAACAACAGATGATGGTTCGATGGCGCCACCTTAGCCACTTCATCATAAATTTGCTTGGCCTTCTTCAATTCGCCTGACTGAAGGTACTGGTTACCCACCAACACTTTATAGTTCATCTCATGAGGAAATTCATCACAAAGTGACTGCAATTCAGCAAAAGCCTTTTCCTTTTCTTTGAGATCGAGAAAAAGAGCATATTTCTCGATACTCAACTGAGCCGATTTACCTTCGAGCAACTCGATTCGATTAAGTGCATCAATTGCATCCTGACTGCGTCCTGCATTTTTGTACATTTGGGCCAACTCAGACAGCACATCACTACGTCTGGACTGCAAAGAAGCGATTTTCTCCAGCACAGGGATAGCAGAATCTATGTCGCGCTGGTTTATGTAGACACTGGCCAGCGTCTCGAGATACCAAGGATTCTTCGAGTCCAATTCTGTGGCCAAACGAAGCCTCTGAATTCCCAAGCTATCCTGACGCAGATAGAACTGAATCAGACTTAGGCTATAAATAGCTTCTGGAGCATCTGGACGAATGTCGAGACAATGCTGATACAACTCAGCAGCAGAGGCATAATCACCTGCCAAACGACATTTCTCTGCCTCCATGTAATAATAGTCGAACTTGGTCTGTGCATGCAAACCTGTCAGCACGCCCCAACAAAGGAAAAACCAAATCGTCAGAATCCTCACTTTACGCTCGTTCTTATTTTACACCACTATGTCCGAAACCGCCCTCGCCACGCTCCGTTTCATCGAGTGTCTCCACTGGTTCCCACTCTGCTTGCTCACAACGACCTATCACCATCTGAGCGATACGATCGCCATCGTTGATCAGGAAAACTTCTTGGGAGAGGTTGGCAAGAATGACACCAATCTCACCACGATAATCCGCATCGATAGTGCCAGGTGAATTGAGTACAGTAATACCTTTTTTGAGAGCTAATCCACTACGAGGACGCACCTGCGCCTCATATCCTAGAGGCAAAGATATGCGCAAGCCAGTGGGAATGAGCATACGCTGAAAAGGTTGCAACGTGACAGGATTATCCAGATTAGCCCTTAAATCCAATCCTGCCGCCTGAGGTGTCGTGTATTCGGGCAGAGAATGGTGACTGCCATTAATTATCTTAACTTTCATATCCAAATTTTATTTTAATCCATAATTAAACATTGGGCAGACTCATGCCCTTGATTTTGCGATAGAGATCCAGTGCATATACGTCAGTCATACCAGAGATGTAATCCAAGACTGCCATGATACGCTCATAGAGGGTATTGGCCTTGATGTCATACTGTGTGCTGACTCGATTGATGAGCAACTTCGAGAAAGCCTTCTCTGGACTCGTCACAGCATGTATCATCAAGTCTGTCAACGTGGTAATCACCGTATAACCAGCTATTTCGATATCCACCACATCCTTGCAATGATAGATTTTGCTGAAAGCTACTTTCTCGCAATTCTGAAAAGCCTGCCGAGGAATGTCACTGATATGCCTGATCAGGCTACCCTCGAATTCGCCAGAAAGAATCTTTTCCTCGTTTTCCACAAAGACTTTCACACACTCCGCCTCAAGACAATTGATAACACACGAACGAAGATACACAATCTGCTCGTTGATGTCATCCAAAGTGTGCATACGGGTACGGATATGTTCTTTCTGTTCTAAGGGGAAGAAATCGAGCAGGAGTGATTGTGTCTCATCCGTCGTAAGAATCTTCAGTTTGTGAGCATCCTCGATATCCATGATCTCATAACAGATGTCATCTGCAGCCTCCACTAAATAAACCAACGGATAACGAGCATATCTGCAACTCCCATCTCTTTCCTCGAGACATAAAATGCCCAATTCATCGGCAATTTTGCGAAAATCTGCGATCTCGCTTTGGAAGAATCCAAACTTGCGTTTCTGTCCAGCCAAATCAGACGAGAAAGGATATTTGACAATACTGGCCAACGTACTATAGGTCATCACGAATCCGCCCTCACGTCGTCCCACAAAATGATGAGTAAGCAAACGAAAGGCATTTGCGTTGCCTTCAAAATGAATCAGATCATTCCACTGCTTCTCAGTAAGCCCATCACCAGTATCCGAACAAATATAGTTGCGAAGAAACTGTCCGTCACCCTCGCTGAAGTAGGTCCCTATAGCTTTCTCTCCGCTGTGTCCGAAAGGAGGATTGCCCAGATCATGTGCCAAACAGGCTGCGCTGACAATGCTGCCAAGTTCTGTAAAATGAGTATCATAGAGTTGTGGATGACGTTCTAACAAGAGGCGGCAGGTATCGTTACCCAGACTGCGTCCTACGCTACTGACCTCTAAGCTATGGGTCAGACGATTGTGAACGAAGATGCTTCCAGGTAGAGGGAAAACTTGGGTCTTGTTCTGGAGCCGACGAAAGGGAGCTGAGAAGATGAGACGGTCGTAATCGCGCTGAAATTCAGTACGGTCGTCTTTACGATGAGGCAATTTCTCCTGTCCTAATCGTTTGTTGGAGAGCAACTGCTGCCAATTCATCATGCCACTACTCATTCGCTTATTTGACTTTTTGACTTATAAAAAACTCTATTCGCACCACTGGTGATGTTGACAAGTTCAGGATGTTCAGCAGCAAAGGTGTCAATGTGACGCATTCGTTTCTCTTCCAGAATCTCATCAACAGCAATCAGGATTCCCGTCTCTTCCACATCGCCAAATCCGTCGTTGATGGCAGTTCCAAAGAGCTTCATCG
>CAMKMK010000008.1 GCA_946413885.1 uncultured Prevotellaceae bacterium | reverse complement strand
GTTGCTTGATGCCCAGAGACATCTTGCGCTCGTCGCGGTCGAGAGTCAGGATGACTGCCTCTACCTCGTCGCCTACCTTCATGAAGTCCTGAGCGCTGCGCAGATGCTGGCTCCAGCTCATCTCTGAAACGTGGATCAGACCCTCTACACCAGGAGCAATCTCGATGAATGCACCATAGTCGGCCATAACGACTACCTTACCCTTTACGTGGTCGCCAACCTTCAGGTCAGCATCCAAAGCATCCCAAGGATGAGGAGTCAACTGCTTCAGACCAAGTGCAATGCGCTTCTTCTCGTTGTCGAAATCCAGAATAACCACATTGATCTTCTGATCCAGTTCAACAACTTCGTGAGGATCGTTAACGCGGCCCCAAGACAGGTCGGTAATGTGGATCAGACCGTCTACGCCACCCAGGTCGATGAATACACCGTAGCTGGTGATGTTCTTGACGGTACCTTCCAGCACCTGACCCTTCTCCAGTCTGCCGATGATTTCCTTCTTCTGCTGTTCCAGCTCGGCCTCGATGAGTGCCTTGTGGCTGACAACAACATTCTTGTACTCCTGATTGATCTTCACAATCTTGAATTCCATGGTCTTACCCACGAAAATGTCATAATCACGAATAGGTTTAACGTCAATCTGGCTGCCAGGCAAGAAGGCCTCGATGCCAAATACGTCAACAATCATACCGCCCTTAGTGCGGCACTTAACGAATCCCTTAACGATTTCTTCATTCTCCAGAGCTTGGTTAACTCGATCCCATGAGCGGCTTGCACGAGCCTTCTTGTGAGAAAGGATCAACTGGCCCTTCTTGTCTTCCTGATTCTCGATGTAAACCTCAACGGTGTCACCTACCTTCAGGTCGGGATTGTAGCGGAATTCGCTGGTGGGAATGATACCGTCGCTCTTAAAGCCGATGTTGACTACAACTTCACGCTTGTTCATTGCAATTACGGTACCGTCGACCACATCATGGTCGCTGATTTTGTTCAGAGAACCCTCATAGGCCTCTGTCTGAGCCTCGCGGCTTTGATCTGTGTTGCTGTCGCCATTAGCGTATGCTTCCCAATCGAAGTCTTCCAATGGAGCAACATTTTTGAAATCTGCCATACAGATTAATTAATGGTTAGTACTAAAATTAATAAACTCGGGCGCAAAGATACAATTTTCCAATGAACTGACCAAATCTTTCCATCTACTTTTTTAAAAAAAAAGTTGCCTCCTGCCAGTTCTTTATTTCTCTGGTGCAAAATCTGAGCATAATAGACACTTGTTTCAGGAAAAAGTTGTACCTTTGCAGTGAAGATAACCAATGAAGTAAAGCAATGAGAAAGATTAATTGCATAGGAATACTTACCAGTGGGGGCGATGCTCCTGGTATGAACGCGGCGATTCGTGCTGTCACCCGTGCCGCCATCGCAAATGATTTCCGCGTGATGGCCATCTATCGTGGCTACGAAGGACTGATCAATGATGAGATAAGGGAGTTTACCACAGAGAATGTGAGCAACATCATTCAGCGTGGAGGCACAATCCTGAAGACTGCCCGCAGCAAGGATTTCATGACGCCAGAGGGTCGTCAGAAGGCTTACGACAACATGCAGAAGCGTGGTATCGATGCGCTGATTGTGATAGGAGGAAATGGTTCTTTGGCTGGCGCACGCGAGTTCGCACAAGAGTACGATATCCCCTGTATCGGTCTTCCTGGCACTATTGACAACGATCTGAATGGGACGGACAGCACCATCGGATACGACACTACCCTCAACACCATCATGGAATGTGTCGATAAGATTCGCGATACCGCCACCAGCCACGAGCGTATCTTCTTCGTGGAAGTGATGGGACGCGATGCAGGTTTCCTGGCTCAGAACAGCGCTATCGCCGCAGGGGCAGAGGCCGCTATCATCCCTGAGGACACGATGGGAGCTGATCAGTTGGAGCACTTCATCGGCAGGGGCATCCGTAAGAGCAAATCCAGCAGTATCGTCCTGGTGAGCGAGAGTCCCAAGTGTGGTGCTATGTACTATGCAGAACGAGTGAGAAAGGAATATCCTGAGTATGACGTTCGGGTATCCATCCTTGGACACTTGCAGCGTGGTGGAAGCCCCAGCGCAGGTGATCGTATTTTGGCAAGTCGCTTGGGAATGGGTGCCATCAATGCCATCTTGGAAGGCCAGCGCAACGTGATGATTGGCATCAAGAACGACGAGGTTGTCTATGTGCCTTTCAGCAACGCCATCAAGAGTGACAAGCCTGTGAAGAAGGAGTTGATCGATCTGCTTGCTGTGCTGAGCATATAATGCTTTTCCTCGAATGTGGTGAGTATGCGATTTGAAGGAAAAGAAAGGAAAATGATGAAATTTTGACACGAAAAAAGATAACGTATAAAAAAAAGCTGTAACTTTGCATGCGATTTGGTAATGGAGTCGTCTTGAAGGATGATGTCCATGCAAGGGAATCAGGTGAAAGACCTGAGCTGTTCCTGCAGCTGTAATCCATTTATGGGAGTCGGCAAAGAAGTCACTACGCAAGTGGGAAGGCGCCGATTCTAATGGAAAGCCAGAAGACCTGCCATTTCTGTTGAGAATATAAAGGAGTTGCTCCCAGGATTTGGAGTCATCTGCTTATGAATGCAAGAAAAATAGTCCTGCTTGTCTTCTTGGCAAGTGCTTTTGTCGTACGTGGTTTTGCCCAGAACTCCGTAGATACTTTGCGTGAGGTCGTAATCACAGGGACAGGAACTGAACATTTGCTTAAAAATGCACCTGTCCAGACGGAGGTGATATCCCGTCGTGTGCTCGACAGTTTTGGCGCTAAGTCGATGGAGGAAATCCTGGGTAGCTTAACGGCTTCCTTTGCTTTCAACGAAGGAGATATGGGAAGCCAGATGCAGCTCAACGGATTGGGAAACTCCTACATCCTGATACTTATTGATGGCAAGCGCATTCATGGTGACGTGGGAGGCGAGAATGATTTGAGCCTCATAGATCCTCATAACATTGATCACATAGAGATTGTGAAAGGTGCCCAGTCGGCTCTCTACGGGAGCGACGCTATTGCTGGCGTGATAAACATTATTACGAAGAAACATCATGACGAGGGCCTGTATTTAGAGAATGTCACCCGATACGGTTCCTACAATGACCTGCGCCAGCACAATGGGATAGGAGTGACTAGTGGCAAATGGTCCTCGATGACAAATTTCCAGCTCCAGCATTCCGATGGATGGCAGAATACGGCCGAGGAATATACTGAGGCGATGGTGGTCAACGATTCTCGCAACAAAACGGTAAACAAGTTCACGAACTGGCAGATAGCCGAACGCTTAACCTATCAGCCTGTCCGAAATGTGGACTTGTATGCCGACGGAATGTATTATACCAAGGGCATCTATCGCCCTCAGAATGGACGTTATCCATCGTGTGACGTCTATACCTACGATTTGATGTATCGTAATGCAAGCGCTTCCGTGGGAGGCAAATGGAAAGTGAACACATCGGGTGTGGTGACGTTTGATGTCGATTGGAACAAACATGCATATTATTATATGTATACGGCCACTACGCTGACCGACGGATACGATCCCAATGGAAACTTTACAAACTATTTCCCATATTTCGCAGGACAAAAGAATCTGCAGAGTGATCAACAGAGATTGATGGCTAACCTGAAAGGAGTGTTTCAATTGCCATATAAGAACCAATTGAGTGCTGGCTTAGAATATCGCTATGATTACCTGAATGCTCCCATGCGAACGGCTACTGGAACAGCTGACGATTGGACATGTGCCCTCTATGCCCAGGACGAATTTGATTGGGTGAAATGGTTTAATCTCACAACAGGCTTGCGCATAATCGAGAATGGTGGCTTCGGATTCCATGTCACGCCCAAAGTGAGTACGATGTTCTCTTTGGGTGATTTCCGGCTACGTTTAGGATGGAGTCAGGGATTCAAATCGCCAGACACAAAGCAGTTGCACTACCGATATCTGCATACGATGGGTTCGAGCACCTTCTTCAATATGGGCAATACCAGTCTTGATGCTCAGACCAGCAATTATTGGAGTGCGGGATTAGAGTACAGAGGTGAGCGGCTGACCATTTCTGCGACAGGATATCTGAATGTACTTGACAACATGATAACTTTGGTCAATGTGCCGGTAAGTGAGATTCCCAAGGATGTTACCACCTCATATCTGGGAGACGGAAGCGGTGAAGTGGTGGCTCGACAATACCGCAACATGGAGGATACGAAAACCTATGGAGTGGATGTGAATGTAGGCTACAAAATCAATCGTGAATTCTCATTGGGTGGAAACTACAATTATCTTGATACTGAAGCTCATGTCTACAATAGCGACCATAATCGTTTAGACAAGGTGACGATTGATGGTATGGCTCACCATAAGTGGAATGCTTATGTGGTTTGGTCTCATCGTTTTGTACCTGTATATAAATTGGGATTGAACTTGAGCACTCGAGGTTCAAGTGAACGCTTCTATCAGAATAATGGGAACGGAAAACCTTTTCAGATATGGCGAATCAATACAACCCACGATTTCGGTCGTGAAGAAAAGAACACCTCATATCGTGTCGAGATGGGAATGGACAATATCTTGGGCTATGTGGATCGCACGATACATCCCCATCATTTGGGAACTACCAATGCTGGACGTACGGTATATGCCACTTTCAGCATAAAGTTCAGGCAAGGCAAACGTTTTATTAACTTAATATCAACAAAAAAACAAACAGATTATGATGAAGATTAAATCAATCTTGATTGCAACGATGGCTATAGTAGCCTCTGCAATGACATTCACATCATGTTCCGATGATGATGATGTAGAGAACAATTACACAGCTTACCAAAGCGCGGTAGACACTCAGGTACAAGCTCAGAAGAAGAACAGCAAGGCTATTCTGCTGGTCGCTTTTGGAAGCACTTGGCAACAAGCTTATGATGCTTTCGATACAACCCTGGCTGAATATAAGGCTACCTTCAATGGCTATGATGTTTATTTTTCTTTCAGCTCTGCTATCTGTATCAATCGTGCCGCAGCTGCTGAGAATACTGCCGCTCGCAATTTCTATGCACCAAATTTCTGGTTGCATGCATTAGGAAATGCGAAGTACAACGAGATTATCGTGCAGAGTATGCAAGTGATTCCTGGCGAAGAGTATAGCCGAGTAATCAACTACATCAAGGATTTTGCCAACAATAGTCTTGGTGATCTCGATGACAGGTATCTTTCTAAGGTTACGTTGAAGTTGGGTACTCCTCTGTTGAACAACGTAGAAGATGTTGCCAACACAGCTCGCGTGATCAATTCCCTCTACCAAGCCCAGGCAGCTAAGGGTGTAGTTGCTTTCATGGGGCATGGTAATCCAGATTCTTACGATACTTATAAGGCTAATATTCGTTATACCCAACTCGAAGAGGCACTCCAGACTTACAGCCCCAACTATTTTGTAGGTACGGTAGATATGCCTGGCAACTACAAGCAGGATGTGCTGGAACGCATGAAGGAAGCTGGTATCAATTCTGGTACAGTAAACACTTATCCTTTGATGTCAATTGCTGGTGATCATGCTCATAATGATATGGCTGGTGAAGGTGAGGAATATTGGGATGCTAGTGAAGAGGATAGCGAGGACAATAGTTGGTATGAGTTCTTTACCCACAAAGGTTATTCGGTAAAATCAAATCTGAAGGGCCTGTTGGAGGTTTCTCAGATCCGTCAGCTTTGGATCAACCATACCAAGAATCCTGTTGAGTTGGAGGATTATTACCATTCAATGTATCCTGAAGAATGATAAAAAAGAAACTCCGTGAGGAGCATTACTATCTGCTTATAAATAAAAATGTTTGTGAGGAATAGGACCGCTGGGGAGGTTGTCCCTCTTTAGCTCTCCTATTTCTCCATTTATGTGATTATGAGGAAGAAATTACTGCTTTTCTGTCTGGTCGTGACAGGTTTGATGTCGTGTGGGAAAAGGGTACAAAGGGAACATGTCGTTTCTGCAGACCAGTTGTTTCAGGAGCATGATTCTGTTCTGGCTCATGCTGACGAATTTCCTGATACGGTCTCTTTTTTTTATGCGCGCGGACTCTCTGTGCGCTATGCGCATGATGGCATCCATGTGACTATCAAGAATCCTGATCCTTCTGCTCATGACAGTCGAGCCGAGGAAATCGTTATCACGAAACCTTCCCATCGGTTTATCTGTACTACAGCTCTCCAATTAGGCAATTTCGAGGTGTTGGGATTAGAGGATCGCATCGTGGGAATGAATTCGTTGCGCAACCTCTTTTCGCCTCGCATGAAAGAACAAATGCAAGAAGGTCGAACTGTGCAGATAGGCAAAGAAGGTAATTTTGATCTTGAGACAGTAATTGCAACACAGCCTGATTACATTTTTGTCAGCGCTTCCAAGCATGGTGGATTCGAGGCTCTCAAGGAGTGTGGCATTCCTTTGATTTCACATCATGGATACAAAGAAACTGATCCTTTAGGGCAAGCAGAGTGGATTAAACTGATAGGCCTACTGACGGGTGAGACTCGTCGGGCCAATGCCGTATTTGCCGATGTCGAGCGCAAGTATCTGACATTAAAAAAAGAAGTCTTGGAGATGGATTCCACGAAGCTGCGTCCTTCCATCCTCAGCGGTCGACAGATTCGTGATGGCTGGTACATAGTGGGTGGAAACAGTTATTTGGCTCAGATTTTCCGCGATGCGGGAGCTCGATACATTATGAGTGATAATGATGACTCTGGTGGCACTACACTTGACTTCGAAACCGTTTATGCTCGAGGTATTCATGCAGATTTCTGGCAGATTGATGGCTCCTTTGATGGCGATTACACTTTAGAGCAATTGGCTCAGGAGGATGAACGCTATGCTACATTGGATGCTTATCGTGAGGGACATGTGCTCTTTTGTAATTTTTCCCAAACGCCCTATCGAGAGTTGGCTGGGGTGCAGCCACATTTGTTGCTGGCTGATTTCGTGAAAGCTATACATCCCGACTTGCTGCCTAATTACACTCCTCAATACTATCGTTTCCTTGCCTATGAAAAACAATAGATTTTTGTTAAGCCTGTTTTGGGCAGCAAACCTTAGTCCTGTCGTAGCACAAACGACAGCAGATTCTATACAGACGACCAATCTGAATCCTGTGGTGATTACTGGTACAGGAACGTATCACAAGGCGAATAACTCTCCTGTTGCTGTGAAGGTTATTTCTGCCAAAGAACTGCGTGATGCAGGTGTTACAAACTTGCAGGACGCGTTGACTCGTCTGACAACCAATATCACAACTCATACGAATGGTATGGGGACCTTTGTCAACTTCAATGGGGTAAGTGATGACTATATCCTGATTCTGGAGAATGGAAAGCGTGTGAGTGGGGATGATCGATGGAACCGCCTGAATCTCAACAATATCAAACGTATCGAAATCTTCAGCGGAGCAGCAAGTGCATTATATGGAAGCGATGCTATTGCAGGCGTAATCAATATTATTACGGACGATAGCAAAGACAGCGTGAATGCTGGCACGAGCACCAAGATCATGAATCATGGGCGATTGGATCACGACATTAATGTCGATGTGAATCTTGGTCGGTTCTCCAGCCAAACGTCCTACAACTACCGCCAAGCGGATAATTGGCAAGTCAATCATTACCAGGCTTTCGACGAGGATGGTGAACAAGTGCTGAAATTGACAGGTCGTCCTATGTCAACTGGATTCCACAGCCATAATGTGAGCGAGAAAATGGAGTGGAAGTTTGACGACAAATGGTCAGCCTATATTCGTGGGAACTACTATGACAACCTGACACAACGTCCTCAGAAAGCCACTTATTTCACTCAGTCAAAGGATAAGAAGACAGGTGAATACAAGTACGGCGAGCGTCAGGCATACACATATGACCTTCACCACAAGTCATACGTCTACGGCGGCGGAGCACGTTGGCAGCCCAATAGTCGCATACATGTCTATCTCGATGCGTATAGCGACAACTTCTCGTCGCACTACGATTATTGGCAGACAGCTGAAAAGGAGGCTTACGATGAGACGCGCAAGCGAACTCATTATACCAACGAGACCTTGCGTGGAATCTTTCGTTTGGCAGATTGGAACAAGCTGTTGGCAGGAACCGAAATGGTGCAGGAATCCCTGGTAAGCCAAAGTGACAACATCGATGGCGAGCGGACCAATACGTGTAACTTTTTTGTTCAGGACGAAGTGAAGGTTCTGAAAGATCTGGAAGCAGTCGTTGGGCTTCGATATACCTATAATGATAACTTCGGTTCCAATCTGACACCCAACGCAGCTCTCTTCTATCACATCCTCGACTTTCGCTTTAGAGCCAGTTACGCAGGAGGATACCGCACTCCCACGCTCTCGCAACTCTATGGAACGGACCAAGCTAAAACTGCTGCGAGATATACAATCAACAATACGGAGTTAACGCCTGAAAAGAACGATTTCTGGAATTTCAACGCTGAATACAGCAATCATTGGATGAGTGTGAGTGTGAGTGGATTTATCAATAAGATTCGTGACATGATCAACTATCGAACGCTTTCCCAACAGGAGATAGAGGCTTCGGCCGCTCTAACTCAGATTTACGAGGAAGGATGGACTACAATTCGCCAGCGTGACAATATTGATCAGGCGACACTTCGTGGCGTGAGTACCAACGTGAAGTTTCTGCTGCCCTACGGATTTACCATTGGTGGAGGTTATACTTTAACACGTTCTTATGCACGATCCAACACGTTGAATCAGTCAACTCAACACGTTGTCTTTTCAGAGTCTCCTGTAGACAAGTCTGTTCGCGACGTGGGAAACGTGAATGCTTCTTGGGATCGTGGCTGGGGAAATTATCATCTCAATGTCTGTCTGAACGGGCACATGCAAGGTCGCCGATACAGCAGTACTTACGGGTATGCTGATGGTTATAGCCAGTGGGACCTTTCTACTCGCCATACTTTTTACTTGAAGCAGATTGACCTGGAGCCGGGTCTTGGTGTGGAGAATATCTTCAACAAGCGTGACACTTCGTATTGGAACTCCAATTTTTCCACCATCAATCCAGGGCGATCGCTCTATGTAAGTTTGACTCTGAAATTTCATGATTGAGAAGAAAATGAGAATTTACGTTGCTGGCATAGGGCCAGGTTCCGCTGAAGATATCACGCCTGCGGTCATCAAGGCTGTGAGCGAGAGTGATGTCATTGTGGGGTACAAATACTATTTCCAGTTTATAGAACCCTATCTGAGGCCTGATACAGAATGTGTCGACACAGGGATGAAGAAGGAGCGTGAGCGTGCTGAGAAAGCCTTTCAGTTAGCTGAGCAGGGACGCATCGTGTGTGTAATCTCCAGTGGTGATGCAGGCATTTATGGAATGGCTTCCCTTATCTATGAGATGAAGCGTGAGCGTGTGTCCAACGTGGAGATAATACCTCTGCCTGGTATTAGTGCTTTCCAGAAAGCAGCCTCTTTGTTGGGTGCGCCTATGAGTCATGATTTCTGTGTGATATCGTTGAGCGATTTGATGACCCCTTGGAATCTTATCGAGAAGCGCATTTGGGCTGCTGCTGAGGGAGACTTTGTCACAGCTGTCTACAATCCTCGAAGCAATGACCGTTATTGGCAACTTTGTCGTTTTCGTGAGATTTTCCTTCAGATGCGGAATCCTCAGACGGTGGTGGGTTATGTGCGTCAGGCAGGTCGACCCGATCAGGAAATACATGTCACCACCCTCCAGGATTTCAATCCTGAGCAGGTGGATATGCTTACTATCGTAATTGTGGGCAATAGTCAGTCTTACGAATGGGAAGGCCACTTCATTACACCTCGTGGATACTATCGTGACCAATCGGATGAGGGAGTGAATGTGGGGCAGTCGATCATGATACGGTCTTTCCAAACTATACTGGGAGAGTTGCGCAATCCTGATGTGCCTTTGTGGAAACTTTGGCCGATGCTGCATGCCATCCATACTACGGCTGACTTCGAGATGGAGCGTTTGCTTTGGATGGATGACGAGGCTACCAGCATCCTTTTCGACAAAGTTTGCAACAATCAGATACGCACTATCGTGACAGATGTCAGTATGGTGGCGGCAGGTATCCGTAAGGGTGCTTTGGAACGGTTGGGCATTCAGGTCGTTTGTTATATCAACGATCCTCGTGCGGCAGAAATGGCTCAGTCGCAGAATATCACGCGTGCTCAAGCAGGAATCAGATTGGCTTCTCAGGAATATCCTGATGCGCTTTATGCATTCGGAAATGCTCCCACCGCTTTGCTCGAGTTGTGCAATCTCATTCGTCATCACAAATGTCATCCTGCAGGCATTATTGGTGTGCCTGTAGGGTTTGTTCATGTGGAGGAGAGCAAGCATGCTGTCAAGTCTTTCTCAGGTATTCCCAAGATCCTCATCGAAGGACGCAAGGGAGGCAGTAATCTGGCTGCCACGTTGGTCAACAGTATCCTGACCTACAACGATGCTGCTCAACTAAAACCAGGACGCGATGTATGAGTGTGTTGTCATAGGAATCAGCGATAGCCGTCAACAATGGTTCCCTCCACATGTGGAGCGGCTGATAGCAGAAGGTCGTGTCTTCTCTGGGGGCAAGCGGCATCATGAGATTATGCGTAACCATTTGCCTTCTGATGCAGAATGGATTGATATAACAGTACCTATCAGTCAAGTATTCCAACGGTACGAGCAATATTCTCGACTCATTATTTTTGCATCAGGCGATCCTCTTTTCTATGGATTCGCAGCAACCATTCAGCGAGAGTGTCCCAAATGCCGTATGCAGGTATATCCCTCGTTCAACTCCCTGCAGATGTTGGCTCATCGCATGTGTTTGTCCTATCAGAATATGAGAGCCGTTTCCTTGACAGGACGTCCTTGGGACAAGTTCGACGAGGCGCTCATTCGAGGCGAGGAGATTATCGGCGTGTTGACTGACCATCATAAAACCCCGCAGGTTATCTGGCAACGCATGCTCGATTATGGGTATGACAATTACCAGATGACGGTAGGCGAGAACTTGGGGAATGAGGAACTCGAGCATGTTGGTTTCTTTGAGGCTGATCGAGAATATGCCATACCTAATTGTTTGATACTGCAGCGTCGTCAAATTCGACCGCATCCATTTGGTATCCCTGAGAACGATTTCGCCTTGCTTGACGGGCGAGTAAACATGATTACGAAAGCCCCCATTCGTCTGCTTACTTTAAGCGCTTTGGAGTTGGGCAATCATTCCTGTTTCTGGGATATCGGCTTCTGCACAGGAAGCGTCAGCATAGAGGCTCGTTTACAGTTTCCTCATCTTCGTGTAGAGGCCTTTGAGATTCGTTCTCAAGGTGAAGAGTTGATGAGGCAGAATAGCCATCGTTTTGGAGTCCCAGGCATTGGAGTTCACATGGGGGATTTCCTGCAATTGGATCTTTCTGGGATTGAGCGTCCTGATGCCGTTTTCATCGGAGGGCATGGAGGACGTTTGGTTGAGGTTGTGCGCCGTGTTCAGGATGTTCTCTTGCCTGGAGGAATTCTTGTCTTCAATTCTGTCAGTCAAGAGAGTCAACAAGTTTTCCGAAAGGCCGTGAAGGATGCAGGAATGCATCTTCAGGACGAGATTTATGTAGCGCTTGATAAACACAATCCTATAACTATAATGTCTGCCAAATGAATTTAATCATTTATGTTACTGAGGCTGGCCGTCGGTTGGCCCAGCGAATACTTCAAGAGTTGCCGTCTTGTCACATAATGCCAGTCAAGGCTTTTTCAGCCGAGAATTTCAATAATAGCGAAGGACTCATCTTCATAGGAGCTATGGGTATTTGTGTTCGTACGATAGCGCCTTTTGTGAAGGCCAAAAACAATGATCCTGCTGTTCTCTGTGTGGACAGCGGAGGCAACTATGTCATTAGTGTTTTGAGCGGACATGTGGGCGGAGCCAATGAATTGACTCAACGTGTATCTCGCATTTTGGGATGTCAACCTGTGATTACTACTCAAAGTGATAATCAGGGACTTTGGCCTCTTGATTTGTTGGCTGAACAATATGGGTGGCAACAGGAACATAGCGGGGGCAGGATGAATCACATCATTTTCCACTATGTGGGCAAGAAGCCAACCGTCCTGAAGTTGGATGTCCGAGGGGATCATGGTGCCCAGTATATGGAGCGCACACGTCAGTCCCATGTCAGCCTCTATGGCGAGAAAGCCAATCCTGAAGAGAGTCTGCTCATTGCCATCACTCCTTATTTCCGACCAGTCAAAGAAAACTTCAAGAGAACTGTCGTTTATTATCCACCCGTGTTGCATATAGGGGTGGGATGTGCACATGATTGTGACCCCACAGACTTGCCTCGTCTTATCCGTGAGATGCTTCATGAGCATAATCTCAGCGAGAAAAGCCTTGCCACTATCGACACCATTCCATTGAAGGCTGAGGAACCTCTCATGCAAGCCCTGCAGAAGGCTTTTCCGTGGGCTCGTCTCGTTATACATTCCAACGAAGAACTCCAGGATATTCCTGTTCCTAATCCTAGCGAATATGCTCAAAAGTATGTGGGACTGTCCAGTGTGAGCGAGGCATGTGCCCTGACCTATGGTCCTTTGTTGATGGAAAAAGAAAAAATCATGGGGAGGTGCACGATAGCAGTCTCCATTTCTCGCGAGAATGCTCTTGGAGGGCACATAGAAATAGTTGGGGCAGGTCCTGGTGATCCGGAATTGGTGAGTCTTCGTGGCATTCGTTTCCTGCAGCAAGCTGACCTCATCCTATATGCCGGTTCTCTCGTTCCGGAAGAATTGACACATTATGCCAAGGCGGGTTGTACTGTGCGTTCTTCAGCTTCCATGAATCTTGAAGAGCAATTTGCCTTGATGAAGGAATTCTATGATCGTGGCTTGTTGGTGGTACGCCTCCATACGGGTGATCCATGCATTTATGGTGCTATTCAGGAACAGATGGCATACTTTGACCAGCATGACATGCACTATCATATCACTCCAGGAATCAGCAGTTTTCTTGCTGCTGCGGCTGAATTGCGCAGTCAGTTCACCATCCCAGAGAAGTGCCAAACCATCATTCTGACGCGAGGCGAGGGACGCACTTCGATGCCGGATCGCGAAAAGCTTCATCTCTTGGCAACTCATCAGAGCACTATGTGTATCTTTCTTAGCGCTTCATTGGCACAGCAGGTTCAGGATGAGCTTCTTGCTGGTGGCTATCCTCCTGAGACTCCTGTGGCAGCATGTTATAAACTCACTTGGCCCGACCAGCGAATCTATCGGGGCCAACTGCAGAATCTGGCGAAGATTATTGCCGATAATCATCTCACTCTGACTACAATGATTGTAGTGGGTGATGCAATCGGCAACCGCGCTGGTTTGAGTAGACTTTATGACGATCATTTTACTCATATGTTCAGGAAAGGTCACCCATGATACTCATCTTTGGAGGTACGACAGAAGGTCGGATGGCTGTAGAGGTGTGCGAGGTTGCAGGTAAACCTTTCTACTACTCTACGAAGGGGGATTCTCAGGAAGTTCCTCTTCATCATGGTATACGTCTTACAGGAATACTGACTGCAGCTGATATATGTCAGTTTGCTGCCACGCATGGGGTACGGTGTATTGTGGATGCAGCTCACCCTTTTGCTCAGGAACTTCATGCCAACATCCATGCTACATGCCTTCCTGTCATCCGTCTCGAAAGATCCTATTGTCGCCATTATCCTGAAGCAACATATTGCAAAGACTATATCGATGCCCTCAACCTTCTTAATGAATCGCCTGCAGAGTGCCTGTTGGCTCTCTCAGGAGTGAACACGATTCCTAGATTGCGTGATTACTGGCTTCGTCATCGTACGTTATTCCGTATCCTGCATCGCCCAGAGAGTATCCGCATGGCTCAAAAGAATCAGTTTCCACTCCAAAATCTCATCTTTTATACAGATGAAAAGGTCTTGCCAACTGTAGAGCAGGAACGCGAACTCATGCAACAGGTAGGTTGTGATGCCATTCTGACCAAAGAAAGTGGTGAAAGTGGAGGCTTTGAGGCTAAGGTAGAGGCAGCCTTTCAATTGGGATTGAGGGTTTTCGTGGTGCAACGTCCTCCGTTGCCTGCTGATTGGATTTATGTGACAGGACCTCATGGATTGCGTCGTTCCATAGAACAGTTGGTACCTGATTTCTTCTCTTTGCGAACAGGATTAACCACGGGGGCATGCGCTACGGCGGCAGTCAAGGCAGCCCTTCTTTCTCTCCTTTATGACGAGCAGCCCGATGAAGTACATTTCTCCTTACCTGATGGCGAGATAATGGTTGTCCCTGTGGAGGTCAATTGTAGAGGTATGGCTACGGTCGTGAAGGATTTCAGCGATGATCCTGATGTGACACGTGGCTGTCGCATTTCTGCCAAAGTGGAGTGGGGGCACGATGGTATACGTTTCCTGCGGGGTAAAGGTGTCGGACGTGTCACTTTGCCAGGGTTGGGCATTCCTGTAGGTGGACCTGCCATCAATCCCACACCTCGCCAGATGATTATCCAGGAAGTGCGTGACCTGACGGCATCCGATGTGGATATCACTCTTAGTGTGGAAGATGGCGAACAGCTTGCTCAGAAAACATTCAATCCTCGTGTGGGGGTGCTGGATGGAATCAGCATCATCGGTACTTCCGGAATTGTCTCTCCACTCAGTAATGAGGCTTTTATCCAGAGTATAGAACGCGAGTTGCAGGTGGCGCGAGCCATCGGATGCAGTCAGATAGGCTTCGCTTCTGGGCGTCGTGGTGAGGAAGCGCTTCATGCCACAGAACCTGATTTGCGTGTGATTCATTATGGCAATTTCATTGGTGTCAGTCTCCAGATGGCTTACGAACAGGGCTTCCAGCGTGCTGTGGTGGGTATCATGATAGGCAAAGCAGTCAAGTTGGCAGAAGGGAACCTTGATACCCATTCTCATAAAGTCACGATGAACAAGGACTTCTTGCGTCAGGTAGCAGGTCCCAATGATTCTGCCAAGATAGAAGGAATCACTCTGGCTCGTGAACTTTGGGAAATTATGCCTCCCTCCTTCTTTCAGCGTATCCAAGAATTATGTTATCAACATTGTAGAACTATGTTCCCTTCAGGGGAATTAGAAATCCGACTTATATGCGACAATCCAGTATAATGATTCTGCTCGTCTTGTGCATTCCTTTCTTCGCATTTCTCAATCTGACGATAGGGTCTGTAGAGATTCCTCTCAGCGAGGTCTTCAACATTCTATTTGGCCGAGAATCAGATTCTGTGGTATGGAGCAACATTGTATTGCACACTCGTCTGCCTCAGACACTTACTGCCATAGCTTGTGGTGCAGGCCTGTCTGTAGCTGGCCTTGAGATGCAGACCGTTTTTCATAACCCATTGGCGGGGCCTTCCGTACTGGGTATTTCCAGCGCTGCCAGTTTGGGAGTTGCCTTTGTGGTTCTGCTCAATGGAACCATCGGAGGAGGCATCATGACTCAGTTTGGATTCTTTGGCAACACGGCTCTCACGTTGGCTGCTATGATGGGAGCTATGGGAGTCATGTCAATCATCGTGTTCCTTTCCCAGCGGGTTCGGAATAATGTTACGCTTCTCATTGTGGGTGTGCTCATTGGCTACATTGCATCGGCCATCATTGGAGTGCTTAAGTTTTTCAGCAGCGAGGAGGATATTCGGGCTTATGTCATTTGGGGATTGGGCAGTTTTGCTCGTGTGACAGGTGGACAGGTATATGTCTTTGTGGGTTTGATGGCTGTTGTTCTACCCTTTACGTTTCTGCTGGTCAAGCCGCTTAACATGTTGTTGCTTGGTGAGCGGTACGCAGTCAATCTGGGGCTCAATCTACGCCGTGCCCGTCTTTTCATTATTCTGTCTGCCAGCGTGGTGATTGCCATCGTTACTGCTTATTGTGGCCCCATCATGTTCCTCGGCTTGGCTGTCCCTCATATTTGTCGAGGACTCTTCCGCACATCAGATCATCGAGTCCTGCTTCCAGCCTCGCTGTTTGCAGGAGCTTCGTTGGCTCTCGTGTGCAATCTTGTTGCTCGCCTGCCAGGTTTCGAAGGAGCTCTTCCCATTAATTCCGTCACATCGCTTATCGGAGCGCCTGTGGCTCTTTATGTATTGCTCAGAAAGAAATGAAACATATCCCATCCCTGCTCATAGGAGCCGCTTCGTCGAATAGTGGAAAAACCACTTTCACCATAGGCCTGCAGAGGGCTCTTGTGCGTCGACACGTTGAGGTGCAGCCTTTCAAGTGTGGACCTGACTATATCGACACGTTGTATCATCGGTTGGCAACGGGTCGCGATTCCATCAACCTGGATTCTTTCCTTTCCTCATCAGAGCATTTGCGGGAACTTTTCCGCCGATATTCCGAGGGTGCTGATGTGTGTGTTATCGAGGGAGTGATGGGGTTGTTTGATGGCTACGATGTTTCCTTGGGCAGTAGTGCCGAGATAGCTCTGTTGCTTGATGTACCTGTCGTGCTGGTCGTCAATGCCCGTTCTATGGCCTATAGCGTTGCGCCGCTTCTGTACGGTTATCTTCATTTCCAGCCTCGCCTGCGCATCGCTGGGGTGGTTTTCAACATGGTCGGTTCTGATCGTCATTTGGGTTTCCTGCGTCAGGCTTGTCGTGATGTTGGGCTTGACTGCCTGGGTTATTTGCCTCGCAATCCTGAGCTTGTTATTCCTAATCGTCATTTAGGACTTACCATCCAGGAGAAGGAACGAATGGAACAGCTCATATCGTTGGCTGCCGATGAGGTGGAGCGGCATGTCAATCTGGATAAAATACTTGCCTTATGAATATATGTGTAGCTTGCGACGAGGCTTTCAATTTTATCTATCGTGCCAATTTGGATTCCTTGGCTCGATTAGGGAAGCTTACCTTTTTTTCACCGCTCCGTGACCGCCAGTTGCCATCCTGTTCTTTGCTTTATCTGCCAGGAGGCTATCCTGAGCTTTTTGCTCAGTCGCTAGCAGACAATGAGACGATGCGTTTCAGTATCCGCGATTTCGCTCTCTCGGACGGTCATGTTTATGCCGAGTGCGGAGGTTTCATGTATTTGTGTCAGAAGATAGATTCTTCATCGATGTGTGGCGTGCTGCCCTTGCAGGCTACTATGCAGGATGCCCGTCTTCATTTGGGATATCGCCAGATGGAGTGGCAAGGCCAGCTGATTCGTGGCCATGAGTTTCACTACAGTAGCGTGCGTCCCTGCGTGTTGCCTTCCGATGTCACAGTCCTTCGTTCTCAGCAATCAGCTGGCGGCCAACCAGTAGACACTCCCCTCTATGTCTTTCGTCGTGTCATAGCGGGATATACTCATTGGTATTGGGGAGAAGGAGACGTTTCATTCCCCTTCTTCCCAGATTTGCTGGCATAAGTTCGCTTAGTGCCTCGATTGTCAGGATTGACGGTGTTGATTCTCAGAGTTCTCCTTGGCAAATCGGATTCATTTCACTTCCAGATAGCTTTTTAGTGCCTCGACGTATTGGACGAAGGCTTGTCGACCTTGAGGAGAGATACGGCAAAGAGTACATGGACGTTTGCCTTTGAAGGTCTTTTCCACCTCAATGTAGCCTGCTGCCAAGAGCTTGTCTATCTGCACACTCAGGTTGCCCGCCGTGGCTCCCGTCTGCTCCTTGATATACGGGAACTCAGCTTCGTCTGAGCTGATGAGCAGCGACATGATGGCCAGTCGCAACTCGGAGTGCAATAATGGATCTAATGGCTGGAACATAGGCTACTTCTGACGTTTAAGCATCAGACCTGGGAGCGTCAGGCCGATAAAGGCGAAGATGGCGATGATGATGCAAGGGACAAGCCCATTCACCACCCCGCAATAATTGGAAATGTCTCCTGCGCTGAATGCAAACAGCATCCCTGTTACGTTGAAAGATTCCCAAATGAAGCCGCCTATGCCGCCAATGATGCCGCACCATACCAGCCAACGGCTTTTGAGAATATAGCCTGTAATAGTCACACACATACCCATCAGCAACAGGATGGTTCGGAAAGGACTGATCATCAGCCTGGTGGCGACATCGTAGGACTCTGTGCGAATTATCAGAGTGTCGTATAAGTTGGCGAATACGAAAAACGAGAGTGCGAAGATGGCGAAAGTGAGCCAGGTCTTTGCTACCATTGTGCCAAAGAGACTGGCTGGAGCTGGAGCCTGATTCCTTTTCACATAACGCGTGACCCCATAAATAATAAGAGGTAGTGCGAAATATAACAGATAGTACGCGTTGTTGTTTGTCAGGAACGTACAGATACCGATAACTAGGGCGGTGCCTATCGTGCATAGTCCTGCCACGTAGAGTGATTGACCTACGTTCTTCGATACGGCCTTGCGGCTCTTTTCAATCTGTTCAGCGATGATTTCCAAACTGCGTTCTGCAGTTAAATTCTTGTTCTCTTCCATTTTTTTGCTACATAATTTAATTCGTTATTGAACTTTTTTACTTGCTCTCTGGCTTCGTCCAAGCTCCTGCAGAAAGCCTGTTCTCAGCCTTTTGTGTTCGAACCACGACGCAAAGGTAAATAAGTTTATAATATAAACCAAATTATTTTGCAAATATTTTCATTGAAAATGCATTTTTCTTCAGATTATGCTGAAATTTCCCCTTATTTCTCTCTTTTTTCTTTCAATTCAACCTCTCAATCCTTTCTCATTCTTGCAATCAGAAGAACGTGTTGAATCGTGCGTTTCGACGTGTTGACTTTCGTCTTTCAACGTGTTGTTCCAATGCTGCAAAAAAGTGGCTTGGTTTCCTCTATCTGTTTCTGTTGGATGTCTGGCTGCTGAGAATGCGGCTCAAGAGTGTCTGGCCATCTGTTACTCGTTCCAATATCTGCCAGTTGGAGATGTTCTCTTTGCGGATTTCCATAGCGGCAATGTCCTTCGATATCCACTTGATGGCACGCGTCTGATCGTTCTGCGTGAAGGAGTTCTTGTCCTTGCTGCCTCCTTTCATGACTTGGCCACCAGAATTCTTGTCCACAAGGACATAGACGATGCTCGAGGGAGCGATGGAAAGGTATTCCCCCACGTATTTGCTCGTTTCGTAATTGGCCTTCAGGGTCTTCACCTGCTTCTTTGCTCCTTTCAGTTCATCCAGCATGCCGAGTATGCGCCAGGTTCCGAGCAAGGGATTGCTGGAGTCGATGCTGGGTGTGGCGGTCAGGGCCTCGAAGACGGGTCGTGCTACCCCTGAATATTTGTCAGCCTCGTATTTCTCTGTACACCAGTTGTTCTCAGGGAAAATGAGGTGGTTGGAAAAGTTGCTCCACCACTTCAAGGAGAAATGATGTGAGTCGCTGTCGAAGATCTTGATGCTCTGATCGTTCTCGTCCGTTGGCTGTTCGCCGGTATAGTTGAATATCTTGCCTTTGTCGTTGTCGTGGAGGATGAAGTAGCCAGCTTGCTTCATGGAGAGCGTGAGAGTCACTTCGTCCGTGCATATCTTATACTGATCAAAGGGAGCTTTCACTTCGCCCGCTTTGCCTATGATGGTCATCATTTTGTAGATGCCTCGTGGATTCTCCGTCTGGGCGCTGCATTCAAGCGACAAGGTGGCAAGCGCGATTGCTGCCAGTTGTTTCAAAAGAGATGTCTTTTTCATAATCAACGCTTTTTTGGTTCGTACTTGTTCTTTTGGATGCAAATATAGGTATTTTGGGGGATTTTTTGGCAAGGTGGAGAGGAAAAAAAGAAAAAAAGGAGTAATTTTGCGGAAAAATACTAATCAAATGAAGAAAACATGCTTGATGCTCGCGCTCGTGGCGATGGGCATGATGAACCTGCAGGCGCAGCAGGACGTGACGAAATACTATCTGAAAAACTACGGCTTCGACGAAGGTTTCAACTATACGGCTGGGCAGACAACAGCGGTGGCTCAGGAGATTCTGGAGATCGACGGATGGACACAACGCTTCACCCACGACTACACCATCTCTGGCATCTATGAGTTCGGCTTTCGAGGGACGTTCAATGGTGCTCATGTGCCCGCTCAGGGATACGATGGCGAGGCTGGCGGAGGCTTGGCACTCTCGACGGGTTGGGGCATGGAGTTCGCTTATTCGCAGGAGCTGACCCT
>CAMKMK010000007.1 GCA_946413885.1 uncultured Prevotellaceae bacterium | reverse complement strand
CCCGCTTGAATGCTGTCAAGATAGAGTTACCCAAAACGGTTACTACCATCCAACCAATCTCCAGCCCCATGTCTGACCCTTCGCAAGTGGAAGCTGCGCAAGAATATCATGTTGTCATCCCACATGATGCCCCCAAAAGCACGCATGTCCCTATGGCAGAGGAAATTACGGCTGAAGAGGCGGAAGAAGTGGAAGACGAGAATCTGAACATCTTCGACATGGAGAAACGCAACATCATCAAAGCTCTCGAACGCAACCGATACCGCAGGAGACTGGCAGCCAAAGAACTGGGAATAAGTGAGCGGACTCTCTACAGGAAAATCAGGGATTATGGGATTGAAGACTAAACATAAGAGTCTCTTCGTGGGATGGATGTTATGTTGTTGCGCCATCCTGACGGCCTGTTCCATCAGTTATAAATTCAATGGAGCGAGTATCGACTATGAGAAGACCAAAACGATTCAGATTGACAATTTCCCTATTCGAAGTGCATACGTATGGGCTCCCATGCAAAGCATCTTCCAAAACAAATTGACTGATATCTTTGCTTCACAAACCAAACTGAAGCAAGTAAAAAGAAACGGAGATCTACAACTGGCTGGAGAAATCACAGGTTTCGACCAATTCAACAAAAGTATCTCCAGTAGTGGTTACAGTAGCCAAGTCCAACTGAAAATGACAGTAAACGTACGTTTCGTGAACAACAAAAATCACACGGAAGATTTTGAAAGACAGTTCACAGCTACCACGGAATACGATGCCACCCAACAGTTGACAAGCGTGCAAGAGGAATTGGTTACCCAGATGACGAAGGACATAACAGACCAAATCTTTAATGCTACCGTAGCGAACTGGTAAAGGAACAGAAACAGATTATGCAGAGACACTTGATAGACTACATCCGCAGACCCGATTACCTTGACCTTCAGGCTATGGCACAATTGCATGAGCTTGTAGAAAAATATCCCTATTTCCATGCGGCACGCATTCTGCTGCTCAGATCTCTCTATCAACTGCATGATCCCTCCTTCGACTCAGAACTGAGAGAGACAGCCATCCTGATTCCAAACAGGGAATCTCTCTTTACCCTTTTTGAAGAAAAGAAATACCAACCTCAGAAGGATGGGCAGAAATCCATTGCTGCCAAGAAACGTGAAATCGAGACACAAGACAGGACAGGAAGCCTCATCGATGATTTTCTTGGGAATCTACCTGAAGAAAAAAATAACAAAAGAAAACATCCCATTGAACCCACAGTAGATTATCTAGGATATCTGATGCAAACCAAGCAACAGATAGCTCAAGAAGATTCATCTTTGAACGGAGGAGATCTGATTGATGACTTTCTGAACAAAGAGAAGGGAAGAATTGTTCTCAAAGATGAAACCAAGGAACCTCTGCAGAAACCTAAAATAATGGAGGAAAATGACTCAGATAATGAAATTTTTACTGAAACTTTGGCCCAAATCTACATAAAACAAGGCAAATTTGAGCAAGCAATTGAAATTATCAAGCGATTATCATTGAAATATCCAAAAAAAAATCGTTACTTTGCAGACCAAATCCGATTTATGGAGAAAATTATCATTAACAACAAGAACAAATAAACTATAAAAACAAACAATAAAAATGTACACTTCAATCGTAATTCTGGTAGTTCTGGTATCTGTTTTGATGTGCCTGATTGTCCTTATCCAAGAGTCTAAAGGTGGTGGTCTGGCAGCAGACTACTCAAACAACAATCAGATTTTAGGAGCACCTAAGACAACCAACTTCATTGAGAAGTTCACTTGGGGACTGGCTATCGCTATGGTTTTCCTGAGCGTAATCAGCGTAGCATTCTTGCCCAAGGTAGGCAGCAATGGATCTGTCATCATGCAACAGGCTACTGAACAGAGAGCAACCAATCCCAACAACCTGCCTGGCATGACCCAGCCTTCAGCAACTGAGACAGCTCCTGCTGCTGATGCACAGGAAGCACCTGCCCCTGAAGCTGCTCCTGCTGAGTAAAAACATGTAGGGAGTATGGACTGCGTACTGATTGCAGACAGCGGTTCTACCAAAACAGATTGGATCTTAGTATCCGCAGAAAATAGCACCTTGGAGATTCATTGTACAGGCATTAACCCTGTACGTGATTCCCAAGATGCTATTCTTGGTATTCTGAAGAATGAACTCACCCATAAGATTCCTCCTTCTTTTAACGTAAGAGAAATACATTTCTATGGAGCAGGTTGCGTTCTCCCCTTCAGCAAGATTGTAGAAGAAAGTCTCCTGCAAGTATTCCCACAAGCTGAAATAACTGTTGATAGCGATCTGCTTGGAGCTGCTCGAGCATTGTGTGGTCACCAAGAAGGAATTGCATGTATCTTAGGAACGGGATCCAACAGTTGCCTTTACGATGGAGAGAAGATCGTGAGTAACGTTTCTCCCCTCGGTTTCATTCTGGGAGATGAAGGAAGTGGGGCAGTTTTAGGAAAAACATTAGTGGGCGATATCCTGAAAGGAATGTTAGGAAACACAATACGTGAAGAATTCCTGCACGAATTTGGATTCACTCCAGCTCTTATTATAGATAAGGTATATAGGGAACCCCAGCCAAACAAATTTCTTGCTTCACTTGTTCCCTTCATTGAAAAGCATAGAAACGATGCTGGAATCCACAATCTTTTGGTTACAGCTTTCCGAAGTTTCCTCTCTCGAAACGTCGCACATTATGGTCGCCCAGATTTGCCAATAAACTTTGTAGGAAGCATCGCATATATTTATAAAGAAGAATTAGCGGAATCCATTCGATTGGAAGGAATGAAAATAGGAAGAATCCTACAAAAACCTATTGGCGAAATAGCAAATTTCCATACAAACGCTTAAAAAGCATAGATAAAAGGGCAAAAGAACAAAAGATGTTATATAACATAGCAAAATGTTTGCTTCATGTCATAAAACGTACTAAATTTGCCCTCGTTATCCTGAAAACAATCTTTTTACCTTAAACAAAAACTAATACCTAAAAGAAATTGATGAGGGAACGCTGGGAAGCGTTCCCTCATTCGTTTTATAGAGTTTTGTTTATTTTCTCGATGTAATCCAAGATGTCCTCTCTGCCTAATTTGGTCTCTGCACTTGTGACAAAATGGGGAGGGAGAACTTCCCATTGTTCCTCAAGCCCCTGCAAATATTCCTTAACATTGAGATTCAATGAACCACGAGAGAGTTTATCTGCTTTCGTGAAGACAATACTAAAAGGAATCTCATTCTCTCCCAAGAATTGTATGAACTCCAAATCAATCTTCTGAGGTTTGTGACGGGAATCAACAAGCAAAAAGAGATTTGTCATCTGTTCACGCAGAAGAATGTAACTCGTTATCATCTTCTTTAATTTCTCAGCTTCCGTCTTGCTTCTGCGGGCATATCCATAGCCTGGAAGATCTACCAGATACCATTGTTTGTTAATCAGAAAGTGATTGATGAGCAAGGTTTTCCCTGGAAGAGAACTGGTTTTTGCCAATTTAGAATAACCAGTCAACATGTTAATCAGACTGGATTTCCCCACATTGCTCCTCCCTATGAATGCATACTCTGGCAAGGAGGACTTGGGACATTGATCCACGCGAGCACTACTGATAACAAATTCAGCTGTTTTTATTTGCATAATGAATAGATGTTTATTTAGAAAGAATAGTTCAAACCTATACTCAGAGATTCTCGCATCATCAAATAATTTCCGTGTTCGTTCTTGTAATTTTGATTAATATCATCAAATTTGGGAAAAACATACAAGTTGGCACTCATGTATTTATTGACAGCAAAGGCAAATGTATTTTCCCATTGGATATTGGTATAATGCAAATTGCTGGCCCAGTATATTTTGCTGATCCAAGTCACTTGATTACAAATCTTCCATGTTGTCTGCAAAGTAGCAGTAGGACCAAACTTGTGATAAGAATGATGGCCTGGTCGCACGCCGTATCTTTGGACAAGACTCTCACGCTGGACATAACGCAGTTGATAAGCCAAAGGAGCCAAGTTGACAGAACCGTTGTATCTCTTCTTCTTTCCCCAACTGAACGAATAACCGATACCAGGTCCGATAGTTATATCCAAAGGAGAAAGAATATCCGTAGTTACGTTCATGGTGTTTGCTGCATAGGCAGGAACGATAGCGGTGGACATACGCAACTGCATCGTATACCCCAGCGTCTTCACTATGGAATAACCCACGTTGGTCGTATATGTAATCGAATTGTTATTGGGTTGGAACACGCGACGTTTGTCATTCTTGTTGGTACGAAAACCTAAACGCGCATCCAAACTGTTGTTCCAAGTTATTTTCTTTTGGTTGTTATAATTGAGGTTCAATGCCAAAACACTCGTTCCTGAAATATGGTTATCAACGCCCTGAAACCAATGCTCAGTCGCATAGTTCTGGGTAAACTGCATAGAAGTACTCCCAGAAAACCTGAAAAAATTAGGTCGACGGGTAATTACAGTTACCGTTTCATCCACATCAACACTCAAATTGGGTTCAGCCACCTTTTCCGAAAGATTATTATCTCTCTGAATGGTTGTCGTAGTAATATCTTCGCGAATGACACCTTGTCCTTTAACTTGTCCTTCCGTTTGAGTCACTAACCAAGGATTGGCAATATAGAGGCGAGCCAACGAGTGATTTACTGCACGGTTTAATTTGGAATGATCATTCAAACGCGCAGTATCTTCGAGAGCAAAGAACTGATGAATGGATGAGGTATAGAAAGTTCCTGGAACCATTATGCGGAAAAAATAAGCATCAGGTGCAGAATTAACATTCAGAGCATCGAGAGAATCGCGCAAAACAGCCAAAGAATCCAAAGCCCGACAATATCTTTTCAACAAGGCAGAAGTGTCAACAGGTGCGATATCACTTTGCGCTATTCTCGTTTTATTCTGCGACATCATAGACATCGAGATCCACGAAATGAAAGCAAAGAGTAAGATATGTCGTAACTTCATATTATCTAATTTTCAGCAAAGATAGGCATTTTCAGGGCAAAAAAGACATAGTCTTTGAAGTTTTTTTGTATTTTTGCAGATTGATATAGGAATTAAATGATTTTAACCTCATTTTCCAAGCAAAAATAGAACATACATTCGTAACTCACAAATTGAAAACAAATAAAAGAATATGGACAAAAATACAGTAACAGGCTTTCTTCTTATTATCCTGGTAATCATAGGATTCAGTTGGTATAGCCGTCCTTCTCAGGAGGAATTGCAACAGATGGCAAAGCAGGATAGTATTGCTGCCCTCGAAAAAAGAAAAGCGGAGTTGGCAAATCAAGAGAAAGAGATACAGATTGAACTTGAAAGGATTGAGCAAGCCACCGACAGCTCATCTCTGTTCTACGCACAAAGAAATGGAATGGGTCAAGATGTTGTTTTGCAAAACAACAAAGTGAAGGTAACTCTCTCCACTCAGGGAGGAACCATTCAGAGTGCACAAATCACAGGTTACAAGAGTAGACAGGTGGATGGAGATGTAATAATCCTGAATCCTAACGATGCCCACATGACATTCATGCTGGAAGGCAAACAGGATAATATCATATTTGACGATTTTACCTTTACTCCAGAAAATCAGACCGATAGCACCGTCACTATGACATTATCCCAAGATGGCAAGAAGCTGGAAATTGGATATACTCTGCGCCCTGAGTCATATATGATAGATATAAGTGTAAAAGCTGAGGGGCTTTCCGGATTCTTCTCTCCTAACATGAAGAGACTTGGCATTACTTGGACTGACCACATTCTACAACAGGAAAAAGGTTATGATTTCGAAAACCGTTATAGTTCCCTTACCTATAAGAAAACAGATAAAGGAACCGATAATCTGAAAGAGACTGCCAATGATACAGAGGATCCAGATCAACCTTTGGATTGGATTGCTTTCAAGAATCAATTCTTTAGTGCAGTACTGATTGCTCCACAGAATTTTACAAATTGTCATTTGGCAAGTACACAAGAATCTGAGAAGAAAACAGGATATCTGAAGACTTATGAAGCCCAGATGGAAACACCTTTTGATCCTACAGGCAGTCAGGCAACAACCTTGCAGTTCTATATAGGACCCAATCATTATCATACCTTACAGGCTCACGACAATCTCAGTATGACTGATAAGAATTTGGATTTGGAAGAACTCGTTTTTCTTGGTTGGCCTCTCTTCAGATGGATTAACCGTTGGTTTATCATGCCTCTATTTGACTGGCTCAAAGGATTTGGACTCACCATGGGTGTAGTGTTGCTCTTGCTCACTCTCATCGTGAAGATTCTAGTATATCAGCCTACAAAGAAAAGTTTTCTTAGTAGCGCCAAAATGCGTGTGCTCAAGCCTCAGATAGATGCCCTATCTGCAAAATATCCCAATCAGGAGGATGCCATGAAAAAACAGCAAGAGACGATGCAGATTTACAGCCAGTATGGAGTAAGCCCTATGGGCGGTTGCCTACCAATGCTCATTCAGACCCCCATCTGGATTGCCCTCTTTAACTTTGTGCCCAATGCCATTGAGTTGCGCGGACAAAGTTTCCTCTGGGCTGATGATTTGAGTGCTTACGACGATGTCATCAATTGGGGCAAAGATTTATGGCTTATTGGCGACCACTTAAGTATATTCTGCCTTTTATTCTGTGTCACTAACATCATCAACACATGGATAAGTATGCGCCAGCAACAAAATCAAATGACTGGTGAGCAAGCTCAGCAGATGAAGATGATGCAGTACATGATGTATATCATGCCTATCGTATTCTTTTTCATGTTTAACAATTACTCAAGTGGCCTTTGCTACTATTACTTCCTCTCAGGTCTCACAAGCATTCTGATTATGTGGTATCTTCGCAAAACAACTGATGACAACAAGCTACTTGCCAAGTTGGAAGCTTATAAGCAACAGCACAAGAATGATCCCAAGAAGGCCTCCGGTATGGCTGCCCGATTGGAAGCACTACAAAAAATGCAGGAAGAACAACGCCGTAAAAAATAAACAACGATGAAAATAAATTCAAAGATTCTCTGTGCCGCATCGATTATGGCTACATTGACATTGGCAACCTCATGTGAACAGAAAAATAAAGCCGAAAGATTTATCGGACGTAACGAAATTACCCTCCAAAGTGACACCATGACTCCTGAAGCGCTATGGGCAATGGGACGCATCGGCAGCTATGCTGCATCGCCCGACGGCACTCGTATCGCCTATCAGATGACGTACTACAGCGTAGAGGAGAATCGAAGCCACGCCGTCCTCTGGATGATGAATGCAGATGGAAGCGAAAAAAGAATGCTGACCACATCAGCACAAAGCGAGAGTGACCCAGCATGGTTGAGCGACGGACGCTTGGCCTTCCTGACTGGCGGAGAAGTATGGACAATGGATGCTGACGGCAAGAATCGCAAACAGGTAACCCAGACAGATGGCTCCGTAGATGGTTTCCTTTTTTCGCCCGATGGCAAGAAAGTCATTCTCATCAAGAGCGTGCCTTATCACGACATCATCCAGGAACGTCCTGCTGACCTTCCAAAGAGTACGGGCCGTGTGATCACCGACCTGATGTATCGCCATTGGGATCATTATGTGGAAAGTATCCCCCACCCCTTTGTTCTCGACATTGAGAGCGGAGAGATGTTCGACATCCTCGAGGGTGAACCCTACGAATGCCCGATGGAACCTTTCGGAGGCATCGAACAGCTGGCTTGGTCGCCCGACTCAAAGTTTATCGCCTTCACCTGTCGTTGTAAGACTGGCTTGGAGTACAGCATCTCGACCGACAGCGACATCTTCCTTTATGACGTGGAGGCTTGCGACCTTAACAATTATGAACACACAAAGAACCTGTGCAAGCAATTCCAAGAGTTCGGTGTTCAGCCTTGTGCAGCGATGGCTTATCATGGCGACGGCAAACAACTCGATCCTACAAAGACATTGAAAGACCAGGAGATTAACGTGGAGCTGAAGGATGCGAACGTCGGCTACGACATCAATCCCAAGTTCTCACCCGATGGGCGCTATGTAGCTTGGATCTCGATGGAGCGCGACGGTTATGAGGCCGATCGCCAGCGCCTGTGCTGCTACGACATGCAGACCGGGGGAAAGACCTTCCTTACAGAGTCGTTTGACTCGAATGTGGACGACTTTTGCTGGGCCCATGACTCCCATACCTTATATTATATAGGTGTTTGGCATGCCACAGTAAACCTTTACTGTACCAACCTCAAGGGCGAGGTAACTCAGCTTACCAACGAGTGGGCCGACTGGGGCTCCCTGCAAATGCTCAACGATGGCAAACACCTGCTTATGGAGCGTCACAGCTTCTTGGCTCCTGCCGATCTCTACGTGGTCGATCCCAACATCGAGGAATACGACGAGGAGGGAAACAGCGCCATCGTACAGCAGATTACCAACGTAAACAAAGAGATTCTTGACCAACTCGGTAAGCCCTCTGTCGATCAGCGCTGGGTGAAGACCACCGACGGAAAAGAGATGCTCTATTGGATTATCCAGCCACCACACTTCGATCCCAATAAGAAGTACCCCACACTACTCTTCTGTGAAGGGGGCCCGCAAAGTCCCGTCAGTCAGTTCTGGAGCTACCGCTGGAATTTCTTCATCATGGCATCTCAGGGCTATGTCATTATCGCTCCCAACCGCCGAGGTCTGCCAGGCTTCGGTCAGGAGTGGCTCGAGGAAATAAGCGGCGACTGGACAGGTCAATGCATGAAAGACTATCTGACAGCTATCGATGATGCCTGCGATCAGTTGCCATACGTGGATCGTGACCATTTGGGAGCTGTGGGGGCCTCGTTCGGAGGTTTCTCCGTCTATTATTTGGCCGGACACCACGACGGACGCTTCAAGTGCTTCATCTCACATGACGGTGCCTTTAATCTGGAAGCCATGTATACTGAGACAGAAGAGAACTGGTTCTCCAACTGGGAATACGATGATGCCTTTTGGAACAAGAATCAGACAGATCGTGCTCGCAGGACGTACGAGAACTCTCCGCATCGCTTCGTGGATAAGTGGGACACGCCCATCCTTTGCATACACGGCGAGAAGGACTATCGCATCAACGCCACCCAGGGCATATCGGCCTTCAATGCAGCTCGAATGAAAGGCATACCCGCTGAATTGCTGCTTTATCCTGATGAGAATCATTGGGTATTGAAACCTCAAAATGGAATCCTTTGGCAGCGAACGTTCTTCAGTTGGTTAGACCGCTGGTTGAAATGAACTTCCATGTTTCCTTGAAAAATTCCGTTAAACTTATATCCCTAAAACAAAAATGACACAACAAAAAACACTTCGAGATTCGGCTGCCATGCGTTGGACAGCATTACTGTTGTTGGCCCTTGCCATGTTCTGCAGCTACATTTTCATGGATATCCTCTCACCCATCAAGGACCTCATGCAGGAGACACGTGGCTGGGACAGCACATCATTCGGCCGTATGCAAGGTTCTGAGGTATTCCTCAACGTGTGGGTATTCTTCCTTATTTTTGCAGGAATCATTTTGGATAAGATGGGAGTTCGCTTCACCGCCATACTCTCAGCTTTGGTTATGCTCCTCGGTGCCTGTATCAAATGGTATGCTGTAAGTGAGACCTTCATGGGCAGCGGACTGGAAGCATGGTTTACTAACCATCTGAACTGGGCACCTCTGTTCGGCCTCGACTGGTTAGACATCCTACCTTTTGCTGAAGGCATGCCCGCATCAGCCAAGTTCGCCGCTTGTGGCTTCATGATCTTCGGTTGCGGCTGCGAGATGGCTGGCATTACGGTAAGTCGAGGCATCGTCAAGTGGTTCAAGGGCCGCGAGATGGCACTCGCCATGGGTTCTGAGATGGCACTTGCCCGCTTAGGCGTAGCCACTTGCATGATTTTCTCGCCCTACTTTGCTCGTCTGGGTGGACAGGTCAGCGTCAGCCGTTCTGTGGCTTTCGGCGTGGTACTCATGTGCATTGCCCTCATCATGACCGTTGTCTATTTCTTCATGGACAAGAAACTCGATACCCAGACTGGCGAGGCTGAAGAGAAAGACGACCCATTCAAGGTTTCCGACATCGGAAAGATTCTTACCGATAGTGGTTTCTGGATTGTGGCGCTACTCTGCGTGCTTTACTATTCTGCCATCTTCCCCTTCCAGAAATATGCCGTCAACATGCTGCAATGCAACCTATCGCTGACACCTCCCGAGAGTGGTTCTTTCTGGGCTGGGAATAGCATCACCATAGTGCAGTATATCATCATGCTTATCGTGGCAGCCGCTGGTTTTGCTAGTAATTTCCAAAAGAAAGCCAACATGAAGTATGGCCTGCTCTGCCTCTCCATATTAGCTCTCATTACCTACTGCTACATGGGTTTCATGCGCCAGTCGGCTGAGTCAATCTTTGCCGTATTCCCCTTATTAGCTGTCCTCATCACCCCCATTTTAGGCAGTTATCTCGACCATCATGGCAAGGCCGCTTCCATGCTGATACTCGGCTCTTTGCTTCTGATCGCCTGCCATCTGACCTTCGCTTTCGTATTGCCAGCCTTCAAGAGCAGCGCCATAGGAGGTATCGCCATTGCATATGCTACCATTCTGGTGCTGGGAGCATCCTTCTCGTTGGTACCTGCTTCGCTTTGGCCCAGCGTTCCCAAGCTGGTAGATGCTAAGGTTATCGGTTCAGCCTACGCCCTCATCTTCTGGATTCAGAACATCGGTCTCTGGCTCTTTCCTCTGCTCATCGGCCAAGTGCTTGACAAGACCAACCCTGGTGTTACAGACCCCACCCATTTCAATTATACCGCTCCTCTCATCATGCTCGCCTGCTTGGGTGTGGCAGCCTTCATTCTGGGCCTCATCCTGAAGGTTGTCGACAAGAAGAAAGGACTGGGTCTGGAAGAGCCTAACATTAAATAAGAACTATTGAGATAAAACTCTGTAAAAGGAAATTGGTACAGCATAAACACTCTAATTTGTCCTAAAATGTACATTATAGGAATTGCTGGAGGTACTGGTTCTGGCAAAACGACCGTAGTAAAGAAGATTATTGAGACCCTACCAACAGATAAGGTTGCAATTATCCCGCAGGACTCATATTATAATGACACAACGCACCTCACGATGGACGAGCGCCGACACATCAATTTCGACCATCCGGATGCATTTGATTGGGATTTGCTGACCGCTCAGATTCAGGACCTGCGAAACGGAAAAGCCATCGAGCAGCCAACCTACAGTTACATTATCTCTAACCGTCTCCCAGAGACCGTTCACATAGAGCCTTGCGAGGTAATCATCATCGAAGGCATCATGGCACTTTGGAAAAAGGAACTTCGCGACTTGATGGACCTGAAAATCTTCGTGGATACGGATTCTGATGAACGTCTGATCCGTGTCATCCAGCGCGACACCATCGAGCGTGGCCGTACCACTCAAATGGTTATCGATCGTTATCTGGAAGTATTGAAACCCATGCACGAAGAGTTCATTGAGCCTACCAAGCGCTATGCTGACCTGATTGTTCCACTCGGTGGCAACAACACCCGAGCTATCGACATCATGCGTACCTATATCATCCACAGACTCAAACCAGGATTCATTGCCCAGTAGCCTCTTTTCTCGACTTGGAAGTCTTTTGGTAACATGCTGTTGCTTGCTGGCATCTTGTGAACAAGAAAAGAAACACACGCCCTCCAGCATGTTTGGTGAAGCAGAGGAAGACACCTCTGGCGTATATGATTTGCCACAAATCCAAGCTGAAGGTCTCCTGGTAGCTGTCACATTGAGCGGTCCTGATACCTATTATGAAATGCGAGGCAAAGGATTTGGCCTCCAGTTCGAGATGGCCGAGGAATTTGCCTCTCACATAGGAGCCCGACTTAACATGGAGATTGCTCCAGATACAGCCACACTCTACGATATGCTGCAGACAGGCAAAGTGGAATTGATTGCCTTGCAAATAGGTCCTGGTAAAATGTGGGTTACACGCGAAGATTCTCCCATCCTGAAAAAAGCGCTTCAAAAATGGTGGGACCCCAGACGTCCTGACAGGATTCTTAATAAAGAGAAAAAGCAACACAATACGCGAAGGAAATCACGCCCCAAGATGGCAGACCCCAAGCATGGCATCATTTCACAATTCGATGATCTTTTTGTCCGTTATTCCAGTACGGCAGGATGGGATTGGAGATTGCTGGCCGCACAATGCTACCAAGAATCCGGATTTGATCCACGAGCCATTTCCTGGGCGGGTGCACAGGGTCTGATGCAAATCATGCCTGGCACAGCTCATCAGCTCGGCCTGGCGTCCAACAAGGTTTTCGATCCTGAGCAGAATATCGCAGCAGGAGCACGATATATCCGAAAGCTTCAAAGTACTTTCTCCGACATACAAGACCCTAACGAACGGATCTGCTTCGTTCTGGCAGCCTACAACGGAGGATCTCACCACGTGCGTGACGCGATGGCACTTGCCAGGAAACATGGTGGAAACGACAAAGTCTGGAACGATGTCGCACCCTACATTCTGCATCTGGCTGATCCCAAATGGTACAACGATCCTGTTGTCAAGTATGGCTATCTGCGGGGTACCGAAACCGAAGACTACGTACGAAGTATCATGCAACGGTGGAAGGACTATCGTGGAAGTGCTCGAGCCACCACCTCTGGCAGCACACCTTCACCCGCTCGCAAAAGCCTTCAGAATGGAGAATATCAGTCCCAAGTAAAGAGCGCAGAGGACTTTTTGGACAAAAGTGAAACCGAAATTCGTTAAAAAGTATTAAACCATGTGTCTGAATGGTGCAACGAAAGAATTTTTTTCGTAATATTGCATAGAAATTGACGTTTTAAAAGTAATAAGCTTATGAAAAGAATTACACTTGCATTGATGGCTGTAGCAGCCATGTGTTCACAAACATTTGCTCAAGCAACAAGGAATTTTTATACCAGTAGTCTCAAACTCAACGTGGAGGCTCTCGAGGCAGCAACCCAGCCCGTTCAGGTCAATCGTACTCTCTTTGCTGGTTACAACACCATCTGCTTGCCCATGAGTCTTTCCGCTGAGCAGCTTCAGGCTGCCGCTCCTGACGTACAGGTTGAGCGTCTGGCTGCAGTTCGTCAGGAAGGTTCCACCCTCAACATGTACTTCCTGGATTGCACAAACGAAGGTATCGAGGCAGGCAAGCCCTACCTGATCTTCTCTCCCAAGATTCAGACCCTGAAGGCCCTGAGTACCAATTCTGGTGGCATCAATACTGAGCTGAAGAGCGTCACGATGTCTGATGGCAAGGGTAATCAAGTAACCTTTGGAAGCAGCTGGGAAAGCCTGCAGGTTGAGGGACGCTATGGTATTCCCGCTCAGCAGGATGTTTACATTCTGGAGAGCATCCTGGTTCGTACAGAAGGCGACAAGACGTTCCTGCCCACTCGTTGCGGTTTCACTTGGGATACCCAGACTCCTACCGCTACCAAGCTGGAAATCAAGCATGTATCCAATATCGCAGGCATCGAGACCAGCATCGAGAAGTTGCAGGCAGCTGATGCTACTGTTGATGTTTATAGCACGCAAGGTAGTTTGATTAAGAAGCAGGTTAACATCAACTCTGCTCTCCAGTCACTTCCTCGTGGTATCTACGTTATCGGCGGCGAGAAGGTTGCTGTTAAGTAACAGATTCTTATCCTAAACCTTATAGAAGAGGGCGCTTTTCCAAGTGTCCTCTTTTTTTTGCAACCAAATTGCAAAAAACTTCCCGTACCTTTGTGCCGTCAATAAGAAAAAAGAAAGAAACTCATACATTATGGCACACGAACATCATCATCACGAGCATCATCACGACGAGGGCATGAAGGGAAAGATTCTGCTCATTGCTGGAGCATCCATTCTCTTGGTCATCGCCGTTCTGATTGAAAAAAGCTTCAACCTCCCTACCTGGCAACTGCTGCTTATCTATCTCGTTCCCTATCTGTTGATAGGATTCAACGTTCTGAAAGAAGCGGCTGAGGAAGCCTTCGAGGGCAACCTTTTCAACGAGAATTTCCTCATGTCAATCGCCACCATTGGAGCGCTCTGCATCGGTTTCCTTCCAGGAGCAGAAACTCAATTTCCTGAAGCCGTCTTTGTGATGCTTTTCTTTCAGGTTGGCGAACTTTTCGAGGGATATGCCGAGGGGAAAAGCCGTGAAAGCATCGCCCATCTGATGAATATCCGCCCTGATGTGGCTTTCGTGGAACGTGATGACAAAGTGTGGGAAGTCGATCCAAAAGAAGTTCAGGTGGGTGAAACCATCATCGTCAAACCTGGCGAGAAGGTTCCCTTGGATGGTATCCTTACGGAAGGAGCCACGTCGCTCAACACCCTTGCCTTGACAGGTGAAAGCATGCCACGCGACCTGACGTGTGGCGACGAGGTCATCTCTGGCTGCATCAATCTGACTGGGGTAATCCGTGTTCGTACCACAAAGAGTTTTGGCGAGAGTACCGTTTCCAAGATTATCCAACTGGTGGAGAGTGCCGATGAGCACAAGTCCAGGAGCGAGAACTTCATCACCAAGTTTGCACGTATCTACACACCCATCGTGGTATCTGTCGCCATCGTGTTGGCCATTCTTCCTCCACTTTTCCTGAGTGGAACCTTCCTGCAGAACTTCCCCACATGGCTGTATCGAGCCTTGATGTTCCTCATCGTATCGTGCCCCTGCGCTCTCGTCATTTCTGTTCCTCTCACCTTCTTTGGTGGAATAGGTGGCGCATCGCGCAACGGTATTCTGATAAAGGGAAGCAACTTCATGGAGACTTTAGATCGCGTGGGCACCATAGTCTTCGATAAGACAGGAACGCTTACCCACGGCCAGTTTGCGGTAGAAGCCGTACACCCCAGCATCGAGAACGAGCATCATCTGCTTCATCTGGCTGCCCATGTGGAGCATTTCACCACCCATCCCATTGGCGCGGCGTTGAGGGATGCATTCCCTGACGAAGCCACCGATGGCTGCATAACGACGGATGTGGAGGAAATTGCAGGACAAGGTATCCGAGCCAAAGTGAACGGCAAGGTTGTTTGCGTTGGAAACACCAAGATGATGGATACCGCAGGAGCTGAATGGCATCATTGCCCTCACGACGTGGGTACCGTCATCCACATCTCCATCGATGGCGTGTATGCAGGTCATATCATCATCAACGACAAGATTAAGGAGGATAGCGCAGAAGCGGTTGCAGAACTGAAGAGACTGGGTGTCAGGAAAACCGTCATGCTTACAGGGGACCGTCAGGAAGTGGGGCAAGATGTGGCCCAGAGACTCCATCTTGACGAGGTTTATGCGGAACTGCTGCCTGACGAGAAGGTCAACCACGTGAACCAACTTCTGCAAGACAAGCCCCAAGACACCTGTCTGGCCTTCGTGGGAGATGGTATCAACGATGCGCCTGCCTTGGCTCGTGCCGATGTGGGTATCGCAATGGGAGGCTTGGGATCAGATGCTGCCATCGAGGCGGCAGACGTGGTCCTGATGAACGACAATCCCCTCAAGATTGCTACCGCCATACGTATCGCACGCCGCACGATTCGTATCGCATGCCAGAATATCTGCTTTGCCATTGGAGTGAAAATCGCAGTCCTGTTGCTTGCCACCTTGGGTCTTGCCACGATGGGAATGGCTGTATTTGCAGACGTGGGTGTTACCGTGCTGGCGGTACTCAACGCCATGCGGTCTCTACGCAATCAGTAAAGATTTTTCGATTACTTCTTCAGTCGCCGAAGCGTTACTGATTCTCGAATTCTATCCAATCGACCTGAAAGAGATCGCCCGCTTCCGTCTTCCCATCAAAACACAGCCAAAGAGCATGCACGCCTTTGACCGTTTCCTTCAGTTCGCAGGATAGTTCCACCCAATCCTGACCAGCAGGGACATCCACCGCTCCAAACGTGGCATGGAAATGATGATCCAGGACGGCACGGATGCGGCCCCCACCTTCTGACCGGACGCGAAGAGTCATCCTCTTGGCTCCCTTTCCAAAATCCAGATACTTATAGACGACACGATCGCCAGCGTGGCATTTGCTGAGAACCTCTCGACGGATATCCTCCACCCACTCGATGCGAACGTTGCCATGCAACAGACATGCTCGCGCAGCATCCAGTAGTTGATCGTAGGCAGAGAGCGGGTTCGACGCCCCTTGGGTAGTCATCTCAACCTCAGGAATCGTACCGTCGGCACGAAATTGGATGGGTTCGATGCAAGCCTTCCGCATCGTGTTGCTGTTGTGGGTCGCACGATGATAAAGCACATACCAACGATTGCCAAACTTCACGACGGACCCATGATTGTTCCAGTTGCCAGGATCGCATCCCGTATTGTCGATGATGATGCCCTTGTACTCATAGGGTCCCATCGGATGGCGGCTCATGCTGTATCCAATGCAGCAAGCCTCATCCCTGCGCGACACATCAGTATAGACATAGTAGTACCACCCGTTGCGCTTGAAGACAAATCCTCCTTCGTGGAATCCATGTTCCTGCTCCGTCAGAATACCGTCCTTGATGCTGCTTTTGTCAAGAGTTTTCATGTCAGCATTCATCTTGGCTCCTTTGGCAGAAAACTGTCCCCAGAAGTAATAAGCCTGTCCATCATCATCCACAAACACATTCGGATCGATGCCTGAGATGCCCTCTATCTTCGTTCCGTTGCGGAAAGGACCCGCAGGAGACTCACTCGTGGCCACTCCCTCACTACCATCGGATGTGTCGTAGTAAAGGTAATACGTGCCGTTTCTGTACATCATGTCAGGCGCATAGAGAGGCCCGTCGCTGTAGCTGACCTCATCATTCTCGCCCTTCGACGAGAAACGGTTCAGGAATAGCGTCCAATCCTTCAGGTTCGCGCTCGAGAGCACATGATAGTCGGTACTGCAATAAGTCGTAGGCACCTTGTCCAAGGAGCCATAGACATACATGCGTCCATCCTTGTCCACGCGTGCCGTAGGGTCTGCTATATAGACACCCATCGGAGAGATGGGATTCTGGGCATAAAGGGCACTTGTGGCAATCCATATCAGCAGGGAGGCTGAAAGCTTTGTGGCAACTGTTTTCATCATATACATCGTTTTATTTATGGTTCATTTTGTATTTATGGTACTCGTTTACTAAACTCCTGTATCCCAACTGTTTAAGTTGGGCATAATCCGTTCTGTAGTTGGTCTTGTTGTGCTTTCCTGTACGGAGGAAGCGGATGTTCTGTTGAAGGTAATGGTCGATCTCCTTCAGTCCATCGGTTTTGTTTATGACGGGGAAGAACCACCTCGACCAAGTGAGAGCCTCCGTATCGCCATTCTCAAAGAAAATGCGGTTGAAATGGTTGACGAGTCCCTTCATCGCTTTTTCGGATTCGATGTGGTTCTTGCCACTCCAGCGCAACAGCGACTTAGCCGCACGCCTGATTTTGCCTTTCATCTTCTTTCGGGTCGCTTCCGAGATATCTATATCGCGGGCGTGGCACTTGAACCCCAGGAATTCGTAGGCTTCGTCTGGCGAATAAATTCTTTCCTTGTCAGGATTCACTTCAAGCCTGTATTTCTTGAGGAATGCCGCCATCTGGCATTTATGTTGCTCAAGCGTCTCAAGGTCAGGAGCAAAGAGGATAATATCGTCAGAATAGCGGGCATAAATGACACGAGCCTCACAAAAGTGCCTGTCCACCTCGCTGAGATAGACATCGGCCAGGAAAGGCGCCGTGGGTGTACCTGCCATCACGCCATGACTTTCACGTATGGTTTCGCCGTCTGACACGACTCTGCTGTCGGTCAGCATCCTCTCGAAGAAACGGTAAAGGGGCAAGTCGTCAGCCAACATTCCTGCCAACATCGGAAGCAGGATATCTATCGAAATGGAGTTGAAATAATCGTGGATGTCCAGTTTGTATGCCCACATCCTCCGTCCTCCAATGGCGCGATTGATGTGAAAGATGGCATCGTTGGCCTTCATGCCTCGACGGAACGCATAGCAGTTGGGGGCAAAATACGCATCGTAGTCATAGAGCTTGAAGGCTATGAGCTTGAGTATCATCATCTCGTTGGGCGCAAAGCTGTAAACCACGCGTTTCTTGCCCGTACCCATCTTGTTGACAATCTTCTTCTTAGGAATACCCAAGCCTTCTCCCTGGGCAATCTTTTGTGCCAGATGAAGATACGTTTCCTGTTCCACAAAACTGTCGGCTTCGTCAAACTCATGCCAAGTAAAACGGCCTTTCAGCAGTCGGTAAGCAAGAAACTCCTCCCACGTCTCCTGTCGCGTCAGTTGGGTTAAGATGCTTTGAGATTCCATCCTCGAATTCTGGCAAAAAAAAGAAAAAGGGGAATGATTTTGAATCAGCAAAATTGCTGATCACGAGAGGATACCTTGCCCTGTTGCCTGCAAAACATGGAAATGTGGGTAAGGCTGCCTCCTTTGCAGGCGCAGCCAAGCTGCATCCCCTTTTTCAAAAATGTCTTAGCCCAGGAACTTGCGAATGCGCCCTATGACATAGCCCTTCTCGTTGGGCATCTGCGTGTAGAAGTTGATGTAGGGAATGTCCAATTTTTTCGCAAACATCCTTGCTATCAGGTACTTCACGTTGCTGTCGTGGCTGTGGCCGCTGCCAAGCATCACCACCGCTTTCGCCTTGCTGTCATTCTCCAGCACGAACGTGTAGGGCTGACCCCATTCAGCTTTATAGACCTGTTTGGGACGAGTCTTGTAGAGTTTGAATTCGTCGTCAACGAACCCAACCAGACTGGGTACCGTCACTTTTTCGCGGATGGTGTACGATGGGAATTCGCTCAACAGGATTTCCTTGAAATAAGCCTCCCATTCAGTCTCCGTCTTTTCTCTTTCCACAGTTGGAGCAGCAGGGCGCTGAGCGGGTCGAGGCTGTTGAGTGGACAGCCCATCCTTTTTAGAATTATCGATATACGCCTTGGCGATATCAGCAATCTTCAATAAAACTTTTACGAAATCCATAGTCTTCTTTTTAATTAGTTCTTACATGAATGGATTGCAAATATACAACTTTTTTTTGATACACAAAATTAAAGAATAAATTTTCGCTGTCACACCTCTTCATATTTATAAAAAGCAGAAAAATTGAATTTAAACGTTGAAAATTGTGCAAAATATTTTTTTGCCCATTTTCGCCTCTCAAAAGAATCTCTTTCGTTTACCTTCTGACTATAAATATGTTAGCGCAAAGAATCACTAAGTTTTATGTTTTAGAGAGTTGAAATGAGGCATTTCAGAAGGCTGGAAACCACCAAGAAACAAGAAATGACAAAATCAAAACTCTAAATGGAAGCACCAGCTGGCTTAACCAGCAACAGATGGCTGTGGGATATAGGGTGAGAGGTGTTCGTGGCAATCAGTTCAAGCAGTGGACCACAGAGAATATCCCTATTTTTTGTTTAATTCTTCATATAATGTCAGGCCCTTCACCGTCAGCAGATATTTCTGACGCGGATGGCGGGGCGACTGTGGATATAACAGGCGGACATAACCGTCAGAGATGGCAGGATTGAGATAAAGGTTCAAAACATTTTTTCTGTCTCTTAATCCTATGCCTTCCATCATTTCCTTTACAGACAGTTCCTTTTCTCCAATAATCTGAATCAGTCTTACTGTATTTGGATTGTCTGGGTTCAACTTATCCTGTACTTGTGGGGTACTTGTGGGGTGCTTGTGGGGTGCTGCCAGATTCGGCTGCACGCTCCACTCCTCTGTAGGATGGATATGCAGATAGCGGTTGAGCAGATCCCATTGTTCGCCAAACAGCAGATTGCGGAAGAACCGTTCCAGATAGACAAGCGTATAGTCAACACCTTTCGTCACATTGTGGTAGTTTGCACGTACCAGCGCATTACGGAAATACCACGAGTGCTTTGCAAACTGGTCATTGTCAACAGCAAAACCCAACGAACGCAGATATTGTATAGTGAATACTGCAGTGGTGCGGGTGTTGCCCTCGCCGAAAGCATGTATCTGCCACAAGCCTGAGACGAAACGCGATAAATGGCTTATCATTTCGTCCCGATTCTTTCCTTTATAGTTGTAAGCACGTTCCTGTTCCAGTTCATAGTCAACGGCACGACGCAGATCTTCCCAGTTCAGATAGAGCACAGTGTCACCTTCCAGCACCCACTCCTTCTTTGTGATATCATAGGTACGGAACTCGCCTGCATGCTTCATCACCCCCTCGAATACACGACGATGCACAGATTGGTAACCGCCAGCGCTAAAGTCGAAAGTAGGACTAGACAACACCTTTACGATGTTCGATGAAACGCGATCGGCCTCTTCCTTGTCATCGTCGTTAGCCTCATGAGCTGTCTTTGTGATATAATATTGGTTGACGAGTTCGCGTGCCTCATCAATGTTGATCTCACCCTCGATGTGCTTGCGAGCCGTGTCTTGCAGATAGTTCGAGACCTTCAGGCCATCTACAGTCTGAAGTCCGATGGCCGCCTGCCAATAACCTGCCTTTTCTCGCTTATCAGGCTCCCCCTGGTGGATATACTCGTCAAAATCCAAATATCCTTCTTTTTGTGACATATCCTGTTTAGTTAAGTACCAGTTTCTTCCCCTCCCATCATGGGAGTTTCGTGCTGCAAAGGTACGAATAAGTGAGCGGAAAACAAAATAAAACACATTATTTTTTTTCTCGAACGGGAGTACCTGGAAAAGCCGAGCGTGTTTGACCCCCGAGGGCAAGCGATGTTGACCCTCACG
>CAMKMK010000006.1 GCA_946413885.1 uncultured Prevotellaceae bacterium | reverse complement strand
TGGGGGATATCTTAAGTTTATATATATTTGCCCGAAGAAAACAAATAAGTTCATTATTATAAACAACTATTTAATTATCAATCCGTATGAATAAGACTGATTTGACTGCCAAGATCGCCGAGGGCGCTGGCTTGACTAAAGTAGATGCAAAAAAGGCATTAGATGCAACATTGGATGCTATCACCGCTGCTGTAAAGGCTGGTGATAAGGTTGCTTTGATTGGTTTCGGTACTTTTAGTGTTGCAAAGCGTCCTGCTCGCAAGGGTATCAATCCTGCAACCAAGAAAGTTATTGACATTCCTGCTAAGAAGGTTGTTAAGTTTAAGGCTGGTGCAGATTTGGCATTTTAATTTTTGATAACATTCAAGTGAAAACATAAAGGAGGGCATTTTGCTCTCCTTTTTTTGTGCCTTTCAATGAAATTACGTACTTTTGTGCAGAATTTAGATATAATTTAATTAAAGGAATGGAAATCGCTGTTAAGATAATAAATGCAGTCAAGAAAGGCATAGAGGAACTATATGGTCAGCAAGTGCCTGATAAGATAGTCCAGTTACAGGAAACGCGTCCTGAGTTTGAGGGACAACTTACATTGGTTGTGTTTCCCTTCTTGAAGATAAGCCATAAGAAACCTGAAGACACGGCTCAAGATATCGGACACTATCTGGTAACAAAAGTTCCTGAGGTAATAAATAAATTCAATGTAATCAAAGGTTTCCTGAATTTAACGATCAATCCTGCACAATGGATTGAGTTGTTGCAGAGTATTCAACACGATGAAAAGTTCGGATTCATTCCTGTGACAGATAAGAGCCCTTTGGTAATGATTGAATACAGTAGTCCCAACACTAATAAACCTTTGCATTTGGGACATGTTCGCAACAATTTGCTTGGATGGGCTTTGGCAAATGTTATGCAGGCAAATGGGAATAAAGTGGTGAAAACCAACATCGTGAATGATCGTGGTATTCATATTTGCAAGAGCATGTTGGCGTGGCTTAAGTACGGAAATGGCGAGACTCCTGAGAGTAGTGGCAAGAAGGGTGATCATCTGATAGGGGATTATTATGTTGCCTTTGACAAGCATTATCGTGAGCAAGTTAAGGAGCTCGTTGCCCAAGGAATGGATGAAGATGTTGCTAAGAATGAAGCACCTTTGATGAAAGAAGCTCATGCCATGCTGGTGAAATGGGAACAGAATGATCCAAAGGTTCGTGCTTTGTGGCGCAAGATGAACGAATGGGTATATGAAGGTTTTAATGAGACGTACAAGGCACTTGGCGTAAGTTTCGATAAGATTTATTATGAGAGTAATACCTATCTCGAAGGTAAAGAAAAAGTTGAAGAAGGCTTGGCGAAAGGGATCTTCTATCGTCGTGATGATGGTTCTGTTTGGGCTGATTTGACCAGCGAAGGGCTTGATGAGAAACTTCTTTTGCGTTCGGATGGGACATCTGTTTATATGACTCAGGATATTGGTACGGCAAAATTGCGTTTCCAGGACTATCCTATCGACAAGATGATTTATGTTGTTGGCAATGAGCAGAATTATCACTTCCAGGTTCTTTCTATTCTTTTGGATAAGTTAGGCTTTAAGTGGGGCAAGGGTTTGGTTCATTTCAGTTACGGCATGGTTGAGCTTCCCAATGGTAAGATGAAGAGTCGTGAGGGAACCGTAGTGGATGCCGATGATTTGATAGCTACAATGATAAGCAATGCTCGACAGATGAGTGAGGATAAAGTCAATAGGCTGGATGACATTACTGAAGAGGAAGCTCATGAGATTGCACGTGTGGTTGGTATGGGTGCTTTGAAGTATTTCATTCTGAAAGTGGATGCTCGCAAGAATATGCTTTTTAATCCAGAGGAAAGTATCGATTTCAACGGTAACACAGGTCCTTTTATTCAATACACCTATGCTCGCATTCGCAGCATTTTGCGCAAGGCGGCAGAATCAGGTATCACTATTCCAGAAAAATTGCCAACTGATACGGAACTCAATGACAAGGAGATTGCTTTGATTCAGCATTTGCAAGGATTTGCTGCTGCAGTCAGCCAAGCGGGCACAGATTACAATCCCAGTTGTATTGCCAATTATTGCTATGAGTTAGTGAAGGAATACAACCAATTCTATCATGATTTCAGTGTCTTGCGAGAAGAGGACGAGAAGAAACGTATTATTCGTCTGTCATTATCTGCTGCAGTTAGTCAGATTGTCAAAAATGGTATGGGATTGTTAGGTATCGAGGTACCTGAGAGAATGTGAAGTCCCTCCTTGTAATGAGATTACGAAATGCCAATAAAAGAGTATCATTTCCCTGATTGTGTAGAGCTTAATGCAATTGCTGTAGACGCTGCATGCAGTGGCAATCCAGGTCCTATGGAATACCGTGGGGTGTATTTGGGTAATTGTCAACAGATTTTCCATTTTGGCCCTATACATGGCACCAACAATATTGGTGAGTTCTTGGCTATTGTGCATGCTTTGGCAATGATTAAGCAAAAGGGATGGAATATGCCAGTCTACAGTGATAGCTACAATGCCATCTTATGGGTCAGGAATCGGAAGTGTAAGACAAAACTGGATCGAACCCCTGAAACGGAAGTGACATATCAGTTGATAGCAAGGGCTGAGAATTGGTTAAAAAACAATCATCAACATGCTCGTGTGCTGAAATGGGAGACTATTCATTGGGGTGAAGTGCCAGCAGATTTTGGACGTAAATGAAAGAGTTTTATCATGTTATGGGTGGGTATTTTGCCCACTATAAGAAATATATTGCTGGGACATTCGTGATGAATGTACTTGCTGCAATTTTCAATGTTTTCTCTTTCTCCATTTTATTGCCCATTCTGCAGATACTCTTTAAAGTGAATGCTGAGCATTTTTCTTTTATACCGTGGGGAACAGGTGGAATAAGTAATTTCATAGATGTGGCCAAAAATAATGGTTATTACTATTCTCAGGAGATGATTGAAACTTTTGGTCCAGCAACCACTTTGCTTTTGCTGGGTCTTGTCCTTTCGCTTCTTACCTTATTGAAGACAGCAACCTATTTTGGCGGATCTGCTATGCTGATGCCTCTCAGAACAGGTGTTATTCGTGATATTCGCTATGATATTTACAAGAAGATTCTCAATCTTCCTCTTTCTTTTTTCTCTGAAGAACGGAAAGGTGATATTTTGACTCGCGTCAGTACAGATGTCAATGAAGTGGATGCCAGTATCAACAGTTCTTTGGATATGTTGATCAAGAATCCTATCTTTATTATTGTTTATCTGGGCACTTTGGTTTTTATCAGTTGGCAGCTTACTCTCTTTACTCTCTTGGTTGTTCCTTTGCTTGGTTGGGGAATCGGTTTTGTTGGGAAGAAACTGAAAGCGAAGTCCTTGCAAATGCAAGCTAAGCTTTCAGACAGTATGAGTCAGATAGAAGAGACGCTGGGTGGGTTGCGTATTATAAAAGCTTTTATTGCTGAAGGTAAAATGCTCAATCGTTTTCGTAAGGTCAACAATGAATATCGTGATATTGCCAATCGTGTTGCAATACGCCAATCCGCAGCTCATCCCGTCAGCGAGTTCTTGGGCACAGTGATGATAGTCATTGTCCTGTGGTTTGGCGGATGGCTCATTTTTTCTGGCAATTCTTCTATCGATGCGAACCTTTTCATCTACTATCTGGTTATTTTGTACACCACTTTGCAGCCCATCAAGGATTTGAGTAAAGCCAGTTATGCCATACAGAAGGGTTTGGCTAGCATGGAACGTATCAATAGAATTTTGAGCGCAGAAAACAAGATTCGTGAAATAGAGCATCCTGTTGAGATCGAGGGCTTGGACAAAGAAATTCAACTTGACCATGTTTCTTTCAGTTATAAGGAAGGTCAAGAGGTTTTGCATGATATTTGTCTGACTATCCCCAAAGGGAAGACGATTGCGTTGGTGGGACAGTCAGGGTCAGGTAAGAGTACGTTGGTGGACTTGATACCTCGTTATCATGATATCGACCAAGGAACCATCACTATTGATGGGAAAGACATTCGCAACATGTCCATTCGTTCATTGCGAGGTTTGATTGGAAACGTGAATCAGGAGGCAATCCTTTTCAACGACACGTTCTTCAATAACATCTCTTTTGGTGTGGATGGTGCAACGAAGGAGCAAGTGGAACAGGCTGCCAGGATAGCAAATGCCCATGACTTTATCATGGAGAGCGAGAATGGCTATGACACAATGGTCGGTGATCGTGGGTGTCGTCTAAGTGGAGGGCAACGCCAACGTGTATCCATTGCTCGTGCTATTCTCAAGAATCCTCCAATTTTGATTCTGGATGAGGCAACAAGTGCTTTGGATACTGAGAGCGAGCGTCTAGTACAAGAAGCCTTGGAACGTTTGATGAAGAGTCGTACCACGATTGCCATCGCTCATAGATTGAGTACCATCAAGAATGCTGATGAGATATGCGTTTTACATGAAGGACATATAGTGGAACGTGGTACTCATGAGCAGCTTCTTTCTTTGAATGGCTATTATCGAAGGTTGAATGATATGCAACAATTATGAGAAAGCAGAATCATTTCCTGGAGTATCTGTTTTGCCATTTGCTGATAGTTTTCTTCATTGGCAGGTTGGCATTTGTTGCATACAATAATCATATTGATTCTTTTACTCTTGGAGATGTGTTGCATGCATGTTGGAGTGGTTTCTTGTCGCACGACATCTTTATTGTAGCGCTTCTGCTGGCATTTCCTTGGTTGATGGGATTGTGTGCTCTTCGATGGCCTTCACTTCCTCTGCGTCGAATACTCATACCATATTACGTGTTGATGGGATTCTGTGTTGGAGTTCTCATTTCTGCAGATACGGTGATGTATGAATTCTGGCAATTTAAATTGAATGCCGTTGTACTCAGTTATGCAGCTTCTCCTGAAGGAACCACCAATAGTGTAAGTATGGGATTCCTTGCAATTCGTGCGGTGGGTTGTTTGGCAATGATTCTCTTATCGACGATTCCCTGTATCTTGCTCACACCAAAGAAATTGAGAATTGATGGTGTAACTCGAATTTGGTTCAGAAATATCAGTATCATTTGGACTTTTCTATTGGTGGTTCTTTTTACGTTCGTCCGTGTGGGGGATGTTTACAGCAATCGTGTCAGTTTGTTTATCAATCATGCGGCTGTGAATCCTGTTTTTGGATTCTTTTCATCCTTTTCTTTGTCAGATGAGTATACTGACGAATTCAATTATTTTGATGAGAATGAACGTGCCGAGTCTTTTACAGGGTTGTATCCTAGGGATACGGAAGACCTATTGGATACCTTGCTCACAACGCAACGACCCAATGTCCTGATAGTCCTGATGGAGAGCTTTGGAGGAAAATTCATCAAGGAACTGGGTGGTGTCCCCAATGTGAGTCCCAACATCAGCCACTTAATTCCTGAAGGAGTTTTTTGGGACAATTATTACAGCAACAGTTTTCGTACGGATCGAGGCACGGTTAGTGCATATTCTGGTTACATCAGTTATCCTACGGTAACCTTGATGAAAGAGATAGAGATGCATGCTTCTTTGCCTTCCTTGGCTCATAGTTTGGCTCAGCAAGGATATCACACATCCTATCTCTATGCTGGCGAGATGACGAACATGAATAAGCGTGATTATCTTCTCAATGCCGATTTCCAGACGTTGTATGACTACACAATTTTTTCGCAGGATGAACTGACAGGCAGTTGGGGTGCCGACGATGATGTTTCTGCCCGCAAGGCATTCCAGTTGATAGCGCAGAAGGATAGTATTGAAAAATGGTTCATGACATATCAGACACTCTCCAGTCACGAGCCTTGGGTGGTTCCTTACCACCGTTTGGAGGATGAGAAACTTAATGCATTTGCTTTTACCGATCATTGTGTGGGTGAGTTGATAGATAGCTTGAAGACACTTCCTCTTTGGGATAATCTATTGGTAATACTGATTCCTGATCACGGCTTCCTCTACGAGCAGACGTATGAGGATCCTGAGTTCTTCCATTCCCCTATGTTATGGTTGGGAGGAGTCATTCGCAAGTCGACGTGCATTCATACCTTGATGAATCAGAGCGACTTACCTGCTACTCTTCTCTCGCAAATGGGCATCTCTCATGAGGAGTATTGCTGGAGTCGCAATGTGCTGAGTAAGAACTATACCTATCCTTTTGTTTACTGCAATTTCCCAGCAGGTATCATGTTCAAGGATTCTACGGGTGTCAGCATCTTCGACATCTCGGCTAACGAACCTATTCGCGAGATTCCTGCCGATGATGGCGATAGGATTCGAAAAGCCCAGGCTATTTTGCAGACAAGCTATGATAAATTGGATGAGTTAAGATGAACAGGTTGTCGTACTTGATTCGTTTAATGATTGTTTTGCTCGTTGTTTTTTCATTGGGTAAGACAATCTTTATGGTTTACAATCAGAGCGTGGAGTCTTTCACGAGTTCAGACGTATGGCAAGTCCTGAGGCATGGGTTTACGATGGATCTCAGTACGAATGCCTATCTGCTCATCATTCCTTGGTTGTGCTGTTTCTTTTCCTTATGGACGGGTTCCTTCCCTCTTCGCAAGGTCCTGATTCCTTATTACATTATCACAGGAATCCTGCTTAGTGTTATCATTGGCGGCGATGCTGTCTTATATGAGTTTTGGAAATTCAAGTTGAACGCATCCGTCTTCAGTTACATGCAGAATCCAGAGGGAGCTACAAGCAGTGTTAGCCTGTGGTTTATCGCCATGTGCATTATCACGTTCTTGCTGGCAGCCATCCTCATCATCCTTGCTCTGATGCGAGTTACGCCAAAGATTATGTCTCAGCCGAATCATCGTATTCTTCGTTCATTGGGAATGATTCTTCTTGGAGGCTTTCTTTTCCTCTGCATTCGTGGAGGAGTACAGGAAAGCACGATGAACGTGGGAGTGGCCTATTACAGCCCCAGCCTTTTCCTCAATCATTCTGCTGTCAATCCAGCCTTCAGTCTAATTTCTTCCATCAAACGTACAAAAGATTATTCCAACGAATTTGACTGGTTGCAGGAGGAGAGGCGGAAAGCCGCATTCGATGGTCTTTACCCTAATGAGACAGAAGACATCGTGGACACATTGCTCACGACCTCACGTCCCAACATTCTCATTGTCATGATGGAAAGTTTTGGCGGCAAGTTTGTGGCAGAGTTAGGGGGAATTGAGGGAGTTTCCCCCAATCTGAGCCGTTTGATACCTGAAGGAATCTTTTGGGAAAACTTTTATGCAAACAGTTTCCGCACAGATCGTGGCACGGTTTCCATCTTCAGCGGCTGGATCAGTTATCCAACAGTCAGCTTGATGCGCTTGCCTGACAGGGTGGGCAACCTTCCCTCGATAGCACACAGCTTGCAACGTGTGGGATACTCTACCGACTATCTGTATGGTGGCGACATCAAGATAATGGGAAAGAAGGGTTATCTCGTTGCAACTGGTTATGAAACCTTGATCAGCGATGCGGACTTCTCGCTTTCTGAAGTGAATGAAAGCAAATGGGGGGTGAATGACAGCGTGGCAGCCAGCCGTACTTTCGAGATACTTCGCAGCAAACCTGTCGATACTCCATGGCATTTGGTGTTTCAGACCCTTTCCAGTCATGAGCCGTTCGAAGTACCTTATCATCGGCTTGCAGACAAGAAGTTGAACGCTTTTGCTTTTACTGATGCATGTGTGGGAGCACTTGTGGATTCTCTGCGCACGCTTCCTTCTTGGGACAATACGCTCATCATCCTGCTGCCCGACCACGGGTATCTTTACGATTTGACTTACGAGAATCCTGAATTCTTCCATTGCCCCATGTTATGGCTTGGCGGAGCAGTAAGGGCACCTCGTCGCATGACTTGTCTCATGAACCAGAGCGACCTCCCTGCTACCCTGCTGTCGCAGCTTGCGATTCCACATACAGAGTTTCCTTGGAGTCGTAACGTGTTGAGTCGTCATTACTCCTATCCGTTCGTTTACTGCAATTATCCCAGTGGAATCCTTTTCCGCGATAGCACAGGAGTGAGCGTCTATGACATCGAAGGGCAGCGCTCCATCACAGAGTTTCCTTCCTCATCACCTGAGAGAATCCTCAAGGCTAAAGCAATCCTCCAGACAAGCTACGATTGTCTTGGCAAACAGTGAAAGAGAGATATTTACTATAAAGGAGGTTGTTGTATTAACCTGTGATGTAATACTTGATCCTATTTCCCCTTACCTCCACCAAATTACTCAGATTTATGCCTTCAGGGAGAACTACTGCCTCAAGAGTGGGACACTTGTAGAACATGTCCTGCGTGAAGACGTCTTTCTTGAGACTTATCTTCCACACATAATGGTTATCTTTGTACTCCAACTTGTGTCCTGAGTTTTTAAGCATGTTACTCGACTTTACTTTTCTTCGGTTCCTCTTTGAGAACTTCTTGGTAAAATCAGCACCAATAAAACTTGGAGGCTCTTTCTCAGCGCCAACGAAAGCCGGATATTTATGTTCCATTTGTCCCATGTAGACAGGTTCTATGGAAGGGCGTGTTCCCTCTTCCTCCGCATTGAGAATAAAGTGAGCATTGTAGTACAGGTTCCTACTTAGAGGATAGGATTTCACCTCTCCTTCTCTGCCTGGGTTATAGATTTGATAATATTCTTCAGAAAGACGAGGACTCTCACTTTTGCTCTCAGGCCTCGCTATTGCCATAAGATGCTCCTCGTCAGCATTCAACTCCAGATAGGGTTCCTTGTCAGTGATGAATTTTGCCTTTCTCATGTCTATCCATTTCAATCGCCCTGAATGGTATCCTTCTTCCTGATAACCTGCCATTCGCCGCAAGACTCGTATATCTGCCGAGTTCAACTTGCCTTCTATCACAAGGGAAGAGCAAGTGTCCTGCTGTTCTTGGGTAAACAGGGAGGAGAGAGTGCCAGGCTCCTTTACTTCCACAACATTCTGTGCCATGCAAGTCATCCATCCTATCAAGACGACACTTATCAATGAAATTCTACAACTATCCATAATTTTATATTTGTTCTTTCCCTTTATGACGCAAAAATAGCGAAAATGTAAGATCCCCCCAAAAACCTCCTCGTTTTTTGAGTAATTTTAACTTCTCCAAAAATTTACTCATTACTTTTTGTCGCCTTCCTGCAGGAAAATGGTTCGGCTTAATTAGAACATTTCTATCTTTTTCTGGATAAGGGCTTGGCATTCTGGGCAAAGTCCTTTGATCATGTAATTGATGGTTTGGGCAACGAAACCTGTGGGGAGGGTGATTTGGGGAACCTTGGTATCGTGAAGGCAAAAAGTGCGATGGCAATGCTCGCAATAGAAATGGGTGTGCTGATCCTCAAGAGTGCATTCATCGTGTCCACAGCAGAGCTCGTACTTGAGGGCTCCACTGCCATCTTCTATGGCATGAATGAGATGATGCTGAAGCAAGAGAGTAAGAGTGCGGAAAATGGTACTCTTGTCCACTGTAAGAAGACGATCCTCGAGATCCTTGATGGAATAAGGATGGCGGGCACGAGCCAACTCACGAAAGACAAGCAAGCGCGACGAAGTGGGTTTCACCCCATGGGAGAGCATACGCTCCTCTGGGTTTCCTATAAGCTCGTCCATCTCATCGACAAGATCGTGACGCGACATGGGTGCCTAATATTTGAATGAACTGCCTCCTGAGAACTCGCGAAGAAGACTGGTGGGGGGAACCTGATCGGCAGGAATGCTACGGAAATACTTGAGGAACTTGCGCAAGCGAGTGGCTTCAGCATACTCAGGATCACGCTCCTCGACCTGTTCCAAGATAGGCATTACCTGATCGCGAATGACTCCCAATTCATAGAGCAGGGCTGCATTGAAGGTAGCATCAGCCAACTCTTGGAAAGGGAAAATCCACTTTGCCTCACCTGCAGACACGCTGGGACACCGTTTGATGGTCTGTACCGCGCTGTAGCCACGATATCTATAGTCGCGAAGAATGCGGCGCAGCAATCGGATATCCTTGGTGGGGATATGGTTGTGGTCATCGAGTTGGATAGTAGTGAGGGCTGAGACGTAAATACGGAATTTCTTTTCCTCTGGCACCTGTTGCGAGAGGAGAGGATTGAGCGCGTGGTTGCCTTCAATGATGATGACATCTCCTGAACCTATCTGAAGTTTCTTTCCTTCATAGACACGCTTGCCAGAGGGGAAATCATAACGTGGAAGTTCAACCTCCTCCCCTCTAAGAAGAGCCTCCATCTGCTGATTGAAGAATGCCGTGTCGACCGCTTCAATGCACTCGAAATCATACTCACCGTTCTCGTCCTTGGGCGTGTCCACACGATTGACAAAATAGTTGTCAGTACTGAGAGTATGGGGGCGCAAACCACATGCCATAAGCAGTATAGCCAAACGTTTGGCTGTGGTGGTCTTTCCGCTGCTGCTGGGACCTGCTATAAGTACCAACTTGGATTGACGAGTAGTTATTTCATCGGCAATCTTGGAAAGTTTCTTTTCCTGAAGTGCTTCACTGACGTTGATCAGTTCACTGGCGTGACCTGCCAATACGGTTTGATTCAACTCACCTGCCGTGCTGATGCCCATTATCTCTTGCCAACGCTTCTGCTCGCGAATCACCTCCATTTTCTTGGTTTGAGGCACCATTTCCTCTAATCGTCCAGGCTCTTTTTGACTGGGGATGCGCAGAAGGACGCCTTCGCAGAAGAGTGTGACATCGAAAAGATGGAGTTCTCCAGTATGGCTCATCAAAGGACCATAGAAATAATCGATGGTGTTCTCCAACTGATAATAATAGGTATAAAGATTGGACTGGCTCTCAAGGAGCTGAGCCTTGCTCTCCATGCCGTGACTGCGGAAAAGTTCTATGGCATCCTCGATGGGGCACTGGATACGATGGATGGACAGGTCTGCCTCGACCAGATTCTTCATATAGGCACGGATATTGGTTACATCCTGCTCAGTGAGCGCTCGTCCGATTCGCAACTCGCAATAATATCCGTTACTCACATTAGCAGTAATGATGAGTTGGCTGTTAGGAAAGAGATCTTCTACGGTCTTAGACAAGAGAAGGAAGAGTGTACTGATGTAAGTACGCATTCCACCATCGGTATGAAGATCGAGAAACTCAACGTCCTTGTCATTATAAAATCTATACTTAAGCCCTTGTTCCTTATTGTTAACATGAGCTGCCACAGGACCATAAGGCATATCCAGATGAGCCTTCTCGAAAACATCGAGAAGGGTACTCCCCAAAGGCACCTTAATAATTTTACCGTTGTTTTTGCAGCGGATTTTTACTCCATTTGCCATCTTCTATTCGAACTTTGAGTATTTGCAATTCCAATTAGTCACAATCAACGAATCTTCCTACACCACCTGTTTTCTCTTTTAAGGATTGGGCAACATTCCCATCAGTTCCTGCATTCCATCCGAAGCACCCTTCTGGATGTGAGTAAAGGAATGGATACTATTCCAATGGACGGGCTTTGGATCAATGAGATAAATAGGAGTACCAGGAGAAATGCATTGGGTAAGTCCTGCAGCAGGATATACATTGAGGCTCGTCCCTATAATAATAAGGATGTCGGCCTTGGAACAAACTTGAACAGCATCGTCGAAACGAGGAACGGATTCGCCAAACCAAACAATAAAAGGACGTATCTGGCTACCATCAGCTGCCAGGTCTCCAATGTGGACATCGAGGTTGGGAGGAGTAAGTGTCTGGATGTAGCGAGGATCATTGGGACTCCAGCTGCTGGTAACCTTCATCAGTTCACCATGCAGGTGAATCACTTTCTTGCTACCCGCCCGCTCATGAAGATCATCCACATTCTGAGTAACCACAACAACATCGTAACGATCCTGGAGTTGAGCCACCAGACGATGGCCCAAACAAGGCTCCTTTTCCATAATCTGATGACGTAGACCATTATAGAAATCTATCACAAGTTGAGGATTGCGAGTCCAACCTTCAGGGGTTGCCACATCCTCCACATTATACTGATCCCATAATCCACCATTGTCGCGAAAAGTGCTGACTCCACTCTCTGCACTCATTCCCGCACCAGTCAAAACAACTACCTTCATAAATAACTGGCAATTTTACATAATTATGGGCAAAAATAACAAAAAAAATCAAACGATTGACCCTTAGATAAATAAAATGTATTAAATTTGCGGCGCAAAATGGATATCATTAAGGTAAAATGAACAAAATCAGTTATGCTATCGGCTTAGGAATAGGCCATCAGCTCAAGAATATGAACATCGAGGATTTCAGCATCGAGGACTTCACAAAGAGTATCACAGATGTGATGTCTGGCAACCCCACCGAAATGACCAGCCGTGAGGCTCAGGCCATGCTGAATTCCTATTTCCAAAAGAAGGAGCAGGCAGAATCTGATAAAGCCAAAGCAGAGGGCAAGGCATATCTGGATGCAAACGCCAAGAAAGAAGGCGTACACGTGACCAAGAGTGGACTCCAATATGAGGTATTGCGTGACGGGACTGGCAAGAGCCCCAAAGCTACCGACACCGTACGCTGCCACTACGAGGGAAGACTGATTGACGGAAGCGTGTTCGATAGCAGTTACCAGCGTAACGAGCCAGCGGATTTTGGGCTCAGCCAAGTGATTACAGGTTGGACGGAAGGCCTGCAATTGATGAAAGAAGGTGCCAAATACCGCTTTACCATTCCTTACATGTTGGGCTACGGTGAGCGTGGCGCAGGTGGCAGTATCCCTGGTTACAGCACACTGATTTTTGATGTGGAATTGATTAAGGTTCTTTGAAATCCTTCCGCGTAAAGAGTCAACAGCATTTCTTTTTTCTTAAAAAAACTTAACGAGAACTTAATTTTTCTTCCTCAATACGTTATTAAAATAGAGAGAACAAAAAACTAACACAAAGTATTATAAAAACAATTAGAAAATGAAAAAGTTAGGATTATTTTTCGCTGCTGCAGTTGCAGCTATCGTGATGTCTTGTGGACCTTCTACTCCCAAAGCAGACATCAAGAATGAGATTGACACACTGAGCTACGCTATTGGTATGGCTCAAACTCAGGGTCTAAAGGAATATATGACTCAGCGCCTCAACGTGGACACCGCTTATCTGGGCGAGTTTGTCAAAGGTTTGAACGAAGCTGCCAATGCTGGCGACGATGCCAAGAAGGCTGCTTACTATGCAGGTATCCAGATTGGTCAGCAGGTAAGCCAGCAGATGCTCAAGGGAATCAACTATGAGCTCTTTGGCGATGACAGCACTCAAACCATCAGCTTGAAGAACTTTATGGCAGGTTTCATCTCTGGTACCACTGGCAAAAATGGCTTGATGACAGTAGATTCAGCAAGTAATTTGGCTCAGACCATGATGAAGACTGTAAAGGCTAAGCATCTGGAAGAAGTTTATGGTGAGAACAAGAAGGAAGGTGAGAAGTTCATGGCAGACATCGCCAAGAAGCCTGGCATCAAGGCTTTGGAGAATGGTGTATATTATGAGGTCATCACTGAGGGCAAGGGCGAGATCCCCTCTGACACCAGCAAGGTAAAGGTTAACTATGAGGGAACCCTGCTTAATGATTCTGTCTTTGACAGCACCTACAAGCGTGGCGAACCCACTACTTTCCGTTGCAACCAGGTAATTCCAGGATGGACCAATGCTCTGACTCACATGCCCGTGGGTTCCACTTGGATGGTTTACATTCCTCAGGATCAGGCCTATGCAGAGCGTGAGGCTGGACAAATCAAACCCTTCTCTTGCTTGAAGTTCAAGATTGAGTTGTTGGGTATTGAGAAGTAAAAATGAAGAAAACAAGGCTTTTGTATGTGTTTTTGATGGCTGCTCTATGCCTTAGCGCAGGAGCCGCCACCAAGAAGACATCTAAAAAGAAGAACAAGAAGAACACTGAGCCCGTAGAGGTGGTAGACACCATCTGTGTGGATTCCTTCAGTTATGTCTTTGGTAAGGCCAACTCAAATGGTCTGAAGAGATTCTTGGCACAACAAATGGGAATCGACACCCTCTATATCGCAGACTTCCTGAATGGATTCGACTCAGCCACGCTGACTGAGGCAGACAAGCGAGAAAAGGCTCGTATAGCTGGCACAGAAATCCGCAATCAGGTGGAGAATCAGGTCTATCCTCAAGCCAGCAAACAAGTGAACGATTCCACTGACATCCTGAACAAAACTCTTTTCCTAAACGGTTTCCGCGATGGTATCTCTGGTCAGAACGAGACCATCAGCATGGATAGTACTCAAGTACTCGTTCAGAAACAAATGGACTACTATCACAGGGTGAAAATGGAGAAAAAGTATGGAGCTAACCGTCTGGCAGGCGAGGAATTCCTGAAGTTGAATGCCAAAAATGACAGCGTGAAGACCACTGACAGTGGATTGCAGTACAAAATCCTGACCCAAGGAACTGGCGAGGTTCCTGTAGCCACCAGCAAGGTAAAGGTCAATTACGAGGGTAAACTTATCGACGGTACAGTGTTCGACAGCAGTTATAGTCGCAAGAAGCCTGCGACTTTTAGTTGCAATCAGGTAATCAAGGGATGGACCGAGGCCTTGACAATGATGCCCGTAGGCAGTAAGTGGGAAATCTATATTCCTCAGCAATTGGGATATGCTGATCGCGAACAAGGGAAGATTCCTCCCTTCTCTACCTTAATATTCATTGTGGAATTGCTCGAGATAGAGAAATAAATCGATGCCAAATAAGTCAAAAAGACACCAAATCGCACATTTGGTGTCTTTTTTTTGCTGAAACTTACTACATATAGATAAAATTGACTAAATTTGCTTACACTTTATAACAATATCAGCATAAATTAATACTAAAACACTAATGGATAAGATTGATCATCTTGACAAAAAGATTTTGGAAATCATTTCCTGCAATGCACGTCTTCCTTTCAAGGACGTGGCAGCAGAATGTGGAGTAAGTCGTGCCGCCATCCATCAACGTGTACAGCGACTGATTGACATGGGCGTGATTGTCGGCTCTGGTTATCACGTAAATCCTTCCAGTTTAGGTTACAACACTTGCACCTACGTTGGCATCACGTTGGAACGCGGTTCTATGTATAAAGAGGTAGTAAAAGAGTTCCTGAAAATTCCAGAGATTGTGGAGTGCCATTTCACGACAGGTCCATACACGATGCTGATCAAACTCTATGCCCGTGACAACGCTCATCTAATGGAACTGCTTAACAATTGCCTGCAAGAAATTCCTGGTGTGACTGCCACAGAAACTTTGATTTCCTTGAAGCAGAGCATCAAGAAGGAAGTTCCCATTGGCAATCAACATGAAGAAACTGTTCCTCAAAAAATTGAGGAGGACTAAAAAGTGTCTATTTCCCCTGCGTTGCTTGATTAGTGATACATTGACCATATGAAAGTCAAATAATGAAGAAACTTCCAATTATAGGCATCACTGGCAATTATGGTGAAAAAGGGTGCGAACTGGCATCTGGTTATTATGAATCTGTCCTGAAAGCTGGTGGAACGCCATTTGTGATTCCTCCGTATGAGAATGAAGAGGCATTGCTGAACACTGTGGTGCAACTGGATGGGCTGTTGCTATCTGGTGGCGGTGACATCAATCCGCTTTTATTTGGTCAAGAACCCATACCTGGATTGCATAGCATCTGTCCTCAACGCGATGAGATGGAATTGCGGCTTGTCAAAGAAGCCTATAATCACCAGATTCCCATGTTAGGCATATGTCGTGGCATACAAACTTTAGTGGCAGCTTTAGGAGGCGAACTTTACCAGGATTTAGATTCACAATACAAAGATGCACCACTCATTAAGCACAGCCAAGATTTAGCTCGTGAATATGCCTCACATAATGTGAATATAGAAAAGAATTCCTTACTTGAAGAAGTGATGGAGACGGAAACGGTTGCCGTGAACTCATTCCATCATCAAGCGGTAAAGGAACCTGGACCTCATCTGCGTATTTCAGCACGTGCCATAGATGGTGTGATAGAGGCAGTTGAGAGCAACGAATACAAAAGCATTATAGGAGTTCAGTGGCATCCTGAGTGTTTTATCCTTAGAGGCGATCAATCCATGATGCCTCTCTTCGATTGGTTTATCAATGAAGCTTCCTCGTTCAAAGAGGCAAAGCGTCTTCACGATCGTATCTTGACTCTCGACAGTCACTGCGATACTCCCATGTTTTTCAATCAAGGCATTCGCTTCGACCAGCGAGATCCCAAAATTCTGGTTGACTTGCACAAGATGGCGGAAGGGCATTTGGATAGCACTATCATGGTGGCTTATCTTCCCCAAGGTGATCGTGATCCTGAATCGAGCTTGGCTGCTACAGCAAAAGCCGATCGTATCTTAACCCAGATTGAGGAGATGGTGGCAAGCAACTGCACCCAAGTGGATCTTGCCTACACCCCTGAGGATCTTTATCGTCTGAAAGATCAAGGAAAGCGTGCTATCATGTTGGGCGTAGAGAACGGCTATGCCATAGGCAAAGACCTTACTCAAGTCGAGCATTTCCGCAAGCGTGGGGTTGTCTATATGACTCTTTGTCACAATGGAGACAATGACATTTGTGACTCAGCTCGTGGTAACAATGAAAATGGAGGCATAAGTCATTTTGGATCTCAAGTAATCAGCGAAATGAACCGATTGGGTATGATGGTGGACCTGAGCCATGCCAATGAAAAAAGCTTCTATGATGCTATAGAAATCAGCAAAAAACCCATCGTATGCAGCCATAGCAGTGCACGTGCTCTTTGTGATCATCCTCGTAATCTTACAGATGATCAGATGAAAGTCCTGGCTCAGCACGGAGGAGTGGCTCAAGTTACCCTTTATCATGGGTTTCTTCGTTCAGAGGGAGAAGCAACCATCATAGATGCTGTAGAACATCTTAACCACATGGTAAACGTGATGGGAATTGAGCACGTGGGCATTGGAACAGACTTCGATGGAGATGGAGGTGTACGTGGTATTGCTTCAGCATCTGAGATCATCAATTTTACCCGTCAACTTCTCAAAGAACGATACAGCGAAGATGATTTGCGTCTCATCTGGGGTGGCAACTTCCTACGATTAATGAATGAAATACAAACTTATGAAAGCAAATAAATTGACCTTTTTGTTGGTTATAGCCAGCACATTGCTTATTCCCTCATGTGGTGGGCATACTGCAACCACCAGCAACAAAGCCGACACCATTGCCTTATCTTTTTGCCCTACGTTTGTGGCAGACAGCGCCATGCAGTATATACAAGATCAGTGTGCTTTTGGTCCTCGTATCACAGGAAGCGAGGTCTCTTTAAAATGCGCACAGTACATCATTGACAAGTTCAGTCAATTTGGAGCTAAAATCACTCTCCATGATTCTAAGGTCGTCATATACGATGGCACTCGTCTCAATTGTCGTAACATTGTGGCCAGTTTAAATCCTGACAATCCAAACCGAATTCTAATTTGTTCCCATTGGGACAGCCGTCCATGGGCAGACAACGATCCTAATCCCAAAAACCATAAAAAGCCAATACTGGCAGCCAACGATGGAGCCAGTGGAGTAGGTGTGATGTTGGAACTCTGTCGCATCATACAACAGCATCCTATCGATACAGGAATCGATTTTGTCTGTTTTGACGCAGAGGATATGGGTACACCTCGCTGGGCTGAAGATGATGCAAATCATGAGGACACCTGGTGCTTAGGATCACGCAACTGGGCACAATGGGCCAACGAGCACAACTACTCAGCCCGTTTTGGCATTTTACTTGACATGGTGGGAGGACGAGGCAACACTTTTGCTCGCGAACAAATCTCTATGCAATATGCAGCTCCTGTGGTAGAATTGATATGGCACCTGGCTCACCAAATTGGCTATGGACATTACTTCCCCATGAAAGATGGAGGCTATCTGATTGATGACCATGTGAACGTGAATAAGATTTGTCGCGTTCCCTGTTTAGACATTGTCCCTTACTACGAGGATGGCCCCAGTAGTTTTGGTCCCACATGGCACACATTAGATGACACACCTGAAAACATTGATCCCAACGTACTGGAGGCTGTGGGTCAAACCATTGCCCAGTTATTGTACAATGATAACGCAGAATAAAAAGATGGAAGAATTGACAATCAACGAGATACAAGACGAAATTATTGAAGAATTCTCTGGCTTCGAAGATTGGATGGACAAATACCAACTACTTATCGACACTGGTAGTGAGCAGGAAGCCTTGCCAAAGAAATACAAGACCGATCAAAATTTGATAGATGGTTGTCAAAGTCGTGTGTGGCTACAAGCTGATATGACTGATAATGGATTGTTACACTTCCAAGCTGAGAGCGATGCTCTCATTGTGAAAGGGATCGTAGCTTTGTTGGTACGTGTACTAAGTGATCATACTCCTCAAGAAATTTTGGATGCAGACCTTTATTTTATCGAAAAAATAGGTTTGCGTGAACATCTCTCCCCAACTCGCAGTAACGGTCTGCTTGCTATGTTGAAACAAATGAAAATGTACGCTTTAGCATATAAGGCAAAAGGATATTAAAGAACTACATGAAAATAGGCTCCATCGATTTGGGAGAAAGACCTGTTATGCTGGCTCCAATGGAGGATGTAACCGACATTGGCTTTCGATTGTTGTGTAGGCAGATGGGAGCTGCGATGGTTTATTCAGAGTTTGTTTCCAGCGATGCTCTAATTAGGTTGGTTAACAAGAGTTTGGATAAACTTCATGTTTGTCCAGAGGAACGTCCTGTGGCCATCCAAATATATGGCAAAGACATAGATGCCATGCGAGAAGCTGCTAAGATTGTAGTTAATCATGCCCATCCTGATGTGCTTGACATCAATTTTGGCTGTCCCGTTAAAAAAGTGGCAGGAAAAGGGGCGGGAGCTGGCCTTTTGCTAAATATTCCTTTGATGCTTGCCATTACTCGAGCTGTAGTAGATGCCGTACCAAATACGCCCGTAACAGTCAAAACACGACTGGGATGGAACGAGGAACAAAAGATTATTGTGGATTTGGCAGAACAATTGCAGGACTGTGGCATTCAAGCCTTGACTATTCATGGCCGAACACGTACACAAATGTATACAGGGGAAGCTGACTGGACTCTCATCAGGGAAGTAAAAGAAAATCCCCGTATGCACATTCCTATTATCGGCAATGGTGACATCACTACTCCTGAACGTGCCAAGGAATGCTTTGACCACTATGGTGTGGATGCCATTATGGTGGGTCGAGCCACTTTCGGACGTCCTTGGATTTTCCGTGAGATACGTGACTATTTGGAGCATGGAAAACTTACAGAAGACTACAGTGTGGATTGGAAGATGGATGTCTTAAGACAACAAATTACAGCTTCGATAAAGCACGCTGAAGAAATGCAAACGGGCAAAGAAAAAGGAAGAAGTCCAGAATACAGAGGGATCCTGCACGTACGACGCCACATGGCTGCCAGTCCACTTTTTAAAGGCATTCCCAATTTTCGAGAGACTCGCATACGCATGCTTCGAGCAGAAACCAAAGAGGAACTTTTCCTAATTCTGGATGAAGTACGTAAACTCATATAATTCTCCCATATGATATATGATGGAAAGAAGAAACTTTGAAATCATGGCTCCCGTAGGTTCTCCTGAATCTCTGGCAGCCGCCCTGCGTGCAAAAGCTGATAGCGTCTATTTCGGTATCGAGAACTTGAACATGAGAGCTCACTCGGCCAGCACATTCACTATTGATGATCTGAAAAGAATCGCAGAAGAATGCAAACGATGTGGAACCAAAAGCTACCTGACAGTAAACACCATTATATACAACGAAGATTTGCCTTTGATGCGTCAGATCCTGGATGCTGCCAAGAAAGCTCAAATCAGTGCTGTCATTGCAAGTGACATTGCTGTTATGAATTACTGCAATCACATTGGACAAGAAGTGCATTTGAGTACGCAACTCAACATTTCAAATATAGAAGCCCTGCGTTTCTATGCCCAATTTGCTGATGTAGTAGTGCTGGCCCGTGAACTCAACATGGACCAAGTAGCCGAAATATATCGTCAGATACAAGAAGAAAAAATTTGTGGACCTAATGGAGAACTGATACGCATCGAAATGTTCTGTCATGGAGCCCTTTGCATGGCCGTGAGTGGAAAGTGTTATCTAAGTCTCAACAACTGGGGGCGAAGTGCAAATCGAGGTGAATGTATGCAGTTGTGTCGTCGTAGTTACATAGTTACAGATCGTGAGACTGGCACTGAACTTGGTATTGAGAATAAATACATCATGAGTCCTAAGGATTTGAAAACTATCCGTTTTATAGACCGCATGATGTTATCTGGCGTACGTGTTTTCAAGATAGAAGGACGAGCCCGTGGTGCTGAATATGTTGACACCGTGGTGCGGTGCTACCAGGAAGCCATACAAAGTGTGATTGATGGCACTTTCACTGAAGAAAAGAAAAATCAATGGGACGAACGCTTAAGCCGTGTTTTTAATCGTGGCTTTTGGGATGGATATTATCAAGGGCAAATGCTTGGAGAATGGAACAATCAATCTGGATCGCTTGCTACACAGAAAAAAGTTTACGTGGGACGCGGTGTAAAATATTTCAACAAATTAAGAGTCGCAGAATTCAAAATAGAGGCTGCCACTTTAAGTGTAGGTGACAAAATTCTGATTACTGGTCCCACTACAGGAGCCTTAGAGGCAGAAGTAAAAGAGATACGTTTCGATTTAAAACCTGTGAGAACCGCCTTTCAAGGCCAACATGTCAGTATTCCTCTAGAGACTAAGATTCGTAATAGTGATAAACTATATAAAATGGTTAACAATACGCAGGAATGAAACGTTTTCTCTTCTTTGTTCCTTTCTTTTTTCTATGTCTTGCTGCGATGGCAAGAGTCCATCAATATAAACTGAAAAAATGGAACATATTACCTGCCAACTATAGTGGTATAACATCCATCG
>CAMKMK010000005.1 GCA_946413885.1 uncultured Prevotellaceae bacterium | reverse complement strand
TCTGCGGCATAGATGGGCAGATTGTAATCAAGGCCAGCCAGCATGACGCCATTCGTCCAATCGCCACTATGAGGCATGATGGAATACTGGATATTGAATTTACCAATATTGGGGAACTCATCAGGATTGCCAGCCGAACGAAGCAGCGTCAGGCGCAGTTCACCCTGATCGAAGCAATGCCCGTATTTGGAGCGATTAAGCAAAGCGAAGCCTGTCTTCCCATTTGTCACATCGACCCACTTTTGGGCAGGAACCTCCTGACCATCAGCACGTTCTACAGTACTTGGGTCTTCCCTGTTCTGAAGCCAATCAGGCGTGGGCTGACCAGCCAGCATACCATCGTGAGGACGCTCCACGACGTTGTATGCCACATCATTCCAGAAGGTCGAATTAGGAACATCGATAGGGAAGACAGCACGCAGCATGGGCGAATCCTTTTCACTTGTCCCATGCTCTAACCAACGTGCTTCCACCTCGTAATCGATGCGTGGAAGGGAGCGGTAGATGTAGGTATAGACCTTGAACTGAGAGTTTCCCCACGTGAAGTTCGTCTCAATGCGGGCTCGAACAGGACCATTCTTGACACTCGCACGACCTGTGGTGGTTGTTAGGTCGCCTCGACTGGTGGATTGATTGATGGTCCAGGACTTCATCTGTCCACCTTTCATCTCTGTGTACATGCGCAGCGTGTTGAGTTGCTTGCCTAGTGTCACAAATTCCTTCCCATTTGATTTGTCTATCAACGAGATAATGTTGCCCGTCTGGGGATCAATCTTTATGCGATAAAAGTCAGTATCGAATGTGTTGTCAGCAAACGGAATATCCTCGTTGAGGATACCTTTCTGGGTAGGATCGACGTAGAATGTCTTGTAGCCACCTGCAGGGATGTCATCGCAGACGAATTCCAATCTCCAGCGCCATCCAGGCGGGAAACGTTTACCCCATACAATCTGAGCAGCATAGGTCTTACCCTCTGTGTCTCGAACATAGACCGTATTGGGCAGGTTGTCGCGATGAATGACATTTCCTGATTCATAATAGTTGCTCCAACGATTGAAATTGGTTGTGAGGGGCAGGTCATACGAGAAGACCTCAGCCTCGACCAATGCTCGACGCTGATAGGGCAGGAAATTGAATGCGACAATGGGTTGACCTATTCCCTTAAGGAAAGGTATGTTGTCCACGTATGTGCGGAAAGCGTTGTCGCGATCATTGCTGGCTGTATGAAGCAAATCATTATATCGACCTATACTCTCGCGATTGGATTCATAGATGGCTGAACCTGGCAGGATGTCGTGGAACTGGTTGAAAGTCACTCCTTCCCAGATACTCTGCAACTTCTCAGAAGGATATTTCCTGCCTTGTAACCAGTTGAGAGACTGCAGGTATTCATCCTCGTAGAGCGTATTCTCGCAATATCGATTATACTCCTTTATCTCAGCCACGTTCGAATAACAGCCTTCGAACACAAAGCCCATCTCGCCTACATGAGTGGGTCTTTCAGTCGCTTCCTTCTCAGCCATCTTAAAGAAAGCTTCAGCCGTCGTGAACCTAACGCTTGGAAAATCAGGTCTGGCATCCAATTCGTGTGCTGTCTCTATGTTCAGTCTTGTGGGACCTCCACCATGATCGCCCTCGCCTGTGGGGCAGAAGGAACGATGACCGTTTACAGGAAAGCCTTGAAGACGATCGCGCAAACCTTCGTTGACATCACCATTATAGTTGCCTGTGCTGAAGGCCAATACGCGAGAGCCATCGGCACCTTCCCACCAGAAAGTACCTGTATGAGGAGCCGTGCGCATCAATCCAAAATAGTTCATTCCACATTGACGCAATATCTGAGGCAACTGAGATTGATGACCAAAATCATCTGGCAGCCAACCCACACGTGACATACGTCCAAAGCGTGACTGGAAATATCGTTGCCCCAGCAGGAAAGAACGGGTGAGCGCCTCGCCTGAAGGCATCATCTGGTCACTCTCGACCCACATGCCACCAACTGGCTCAAAGCGGCCTTCCTTCACGTATTTCTTCACCTCATTGAAAAGTATTGGATCCTGCTCCTCCACGAACCTGTAAACTGCTGCCTCGCTTTGCAAAAGGCAATAATCAGGATACTCTTTCATGAAAGCAACTGCCTGGCGGAGGTTATCGTGAGCCATCTTTTGAGTCTCAGAAAGTGTCCAGAGCCAATTCATGTCCATATGGGAATGTCCAATCAGATGAAGTGTATCCTTTGCCACATCAGCATTTTTCTGAACAGATTGTGAAGCAAGGGGCATGCTCATCACCACAGCAAGCACAAAAATGGAAATCTTCTTATTCATAACCTTATTAAATAATGTAAGGGAAACAATTTTCTTAGAGGGAACAATAATAACCCAATTTGTAGAACTGCAAGACCTTGAAGCTGGGCCAAGGGGATAACAACCAAAGCCTCATGGGAATGTGTAGCAGACGGTAAACGAATGACATCAATCCAGTAAGATGCTTTTCTTTAAGCTTGTCGTAATACTCGATAAGAGCTGATGAGCCACGCAACTCATCCTCAAATTGCTTGAGAGTCCTGAGTGATTCTTCTGTCTTCTGGAGGAAACGGGAATTGGTTTCTATGTCTCCGTTAACCAATGGATTATCGATGTGCAACACCTGAATGCCGTCACGTTCCAGGTTCTTGCCCAGCAAAGTATCCTCATATCCGTAATGGCGAATGTTCTCATTGAAAGGATACGATAGGGCAACCTCACGAGGAAGCAACACATTGAAGGTACGCAGATTCTGGTAAGGACGACGATTACGATTCTCAGCTGTAAACATAGGCTCACAATGCTTCTCGTACATGTAGCGAAGGCTTTGGCGATAGCTTGGCAATGAGTCAGGATGAAGGATACCTCCGTATATCACAGCCTTTGTAGGCAAATACTGGAGATAATTTGCTATATAATCAGGACAGGTAACGACAGCATCGCTATCCACAAAGAGAAGATAATCGCCCATGCTGCGTTGCACCAATCGATTGCGAACAAATGATCGACCTTGATTATGCAAAAACTCAAAGAGGGAACAATGGGGCATATCCACCAACCGACGATTCGCCTGAACAGCCTCTTGGTCAGAGGAGCCATCATCCATTACAAGTATCTCGTACTCAAGGGCTGATTGCTGGCATTGCGTTGCCAAATCCTTGACCAGTTTCGAGCAGTCTTGGTTATAGGTTGGTATCAGAATTGACAGTTTCATATACGCAAAGGTAATAAAAAGTTTCTTATTCGTTATGACAAGAGAGAGTTTTTTTGTACTTTTGCAAAAGTTTACGGTTTCTGAAGAAAAATGAGTGCACCTTTGGCGGAAAGAATGCGTCCAACTTCCTTGGATGAATACATTGGTCAACAGCATCTGGTTGGCCCAGGAGCCGTTATACGCCAAATGATTGAATCCGGCCGTATCAGCAGCTTTATCCTTTGGGGACCTCCAGGGGTAGGAAAGACAACGTTGGCGACGATCATTGCCCATCAGTTACAGACCCCATTCTATACGCTGAGTGCCGTGACGAGTGGCGTGAAGGATGTGCGCGATATCATCGAGAAAGCAAAAAACAGCCGTTTCTTCAATGCATCAAGTCCTATCCTGTTCATCGACGAGATTCATCGATTCAGCAAATCCCAGCAAGACAGTCTTCTGAGTGCTGTGGAACAAGGTGTCGTAACGTTGATTGGTGCGACCACAGAGAATCCAAGCTTTGAGGTGATACGTCCTCTGCTCTCCCGTTGCCAGGTTTACGTGTTGAAGCCTCTCGAGAAAGATGACCTGTTGGCTTTAGCTCATCGAGTAATGGAAAAGGATCCAATCTTGAGTCAAAAGAAATATGAATTGCAAGAGACGCAAGCCTTGCTTCGCTACAGCGGTGGCGATGCCCGTAAGCTACTGAACATCATGGAACTGCTCTATGAATCAGCAGTTAATGATGACACAGTCATTATCAATGACAAAATCGTGGCTGAACTCCTGCAGCAGAATCCCCAGGCTTACGATAAGGACGGAGAGATGCACTACGATATCATCTCAGCTTTCATCAAGAGCATTCGTGGAAGTGATCCTGATGCTGCCATCTACTGGTTGGCACGAATGATAGAGGGTGGGGAAGACCCTGCCTTTATAGCCCGCAGGCTTGTGATAAGTGCCAGCGAAGACATTGGATTGGCGAATCCCAATGCTTTGCTGCTGGCGAATGCTGCCTTTGATGCAGTCATGAAAATTGGTTGGCCTGAAGGAAGGATTCCTTTGGCAGAAGCCACCGTTTACCTTGCCACAAGCCCCAAAAGCAATTCCGCCTATATGGCTATCAATCAAGCTATTCAAGTTGTACAACAAACTGGCAATCAACCTGTTCCTCTACATCTAAGGAACGCACCAACCAAACTGATGGAAGAACTTGGATATGCCAGCGGATACAAGTATGCACACGATTATGAGGGTCATTTTGTCAGACAGCAATTCCTGCCTGATGAACTGCAGAACCAACGATTCTGGCATGCTCAACCCAATCAGGCAGAGGATCGTTTGCACGAACGTATGAACCAATTATGGGGTGAGAGATTCAAGAAATGAAACATTGCAATTAATCCTAAAACAATAAAGATATGGTTAAGAAAATCATGCTCCTGGGCTCAGGAGAACTTGGAAAAGAGTTTGTTATTGCCTGCAAGAGATTGGGGCAATACGTTGTGGCATGCGACAAATACGCAGTTGCGCCTGCTATGCAAGTTGCTGATGAATATCGTGTATTCAACATGTTGGATGGTGATGCACTTATGGCTGCTGTGAATGAAGTGAAGCCAGACATCATCGTACCTGAGATTGAGGCTATCCGTACAGAAAAACTTTATGAGTGTGAAAAGGCTGGTATCCAGGTCGTTCCAAGTGCAAGAGCCGTAAACTTCACGATGAACCGCAAGGCTATCAGAGAGTTGGCTCACACAGAACTGGGATTGAAGACTGCCAATTACCTGTATGCAAACACCTACGAAGAACTGGTGGATGCTGCCGCGAAGATTGGTTTCCCCTGTATCATCAAGCCATTGATGAGCAGTAGCGGACACGGTCAGAGCAAGGTGAACAATGCTGACGAATTGCCCACAGCTTGGGAATGCGCTTGTGGCGGTGCAAGAGGTGATCTGAAAGAGGTCATCGTGGAACAGTTCATTCCTTTCGACTATGAAATAACTCTTCTCACGGTAACCCAGAAAAATGGAAAAACCTTGTTCTGCCGTCCTATAGGTCACGTGCAGATAGGTGGAGACTATCGTGAGAGTTACCAACCTCGTGCCATGAAACCTGAACATCTTCAGCAAGCACAGGAGATGGCTGCAAAGGTGACTGGTGCCCTGACGGGGGCTGGCATCTGGGGAGTTGAATTCTTTGTCAGCGAGAAGGAAGGAGTCATCTTCAGCGAGTTGAGTCCACGTCCACACGATACGGGTATGGTGACTATGGCTGGAACGCAGAACCTGACAGAGTTTGAACTCCATTGTCGTGCCGTATTGGGATTGCCGATTCCTCACATCACACTGGAGCGCCAGGGAGCTTCTGCCGTTATTCTCTCAGAGATTGAGAAAAAAAATCCTGACTACCTCAACATGGAAAAGGTGTGTGCAGCAGAGAACACGTATCTAAGAATCTTTGGAAAGCCTGATGCACATGTTGAAAGACGTATGGGTGTCGTTGTATGCTGGGACACCTTAGATGCAGACCAGACTCAACTGAGAAACAAATGCAAGGAGTTGGCTGGACAGGTAAAAGTCATTTGATTCTTCGGCTGAACTCATCCGTTAAAGATTTCAGTTCCTCATCTGTCAGGGTGGGGAACTTTTCTTTAATGAGTACCTTGAAAGTTTCCAATGCCTTCATACTTGCACGGCGCTCCCCCGCATTCCAGCCACTTCGATATGGAGTGCTGGGCAACAAAGATTTATTGAAATTCCCGTCGCTCATCGTGTCAATACATATCAATTAATTATTCACAAAGGTAAGCATTTTTTTTGCAATTCTGCTCGTAATGTAATAAATTTGCATCATGAAAAAGAGAATTCTCTTACTTTTTATGCTTATTCCCATGTTCATTAATGCACATGGACTTCGCCCTTTGGTGTGGGTTCTGGATGCTGGGCACGGAGGCAAAGACATGGGGTGCGAGGGCATAAAGAGCCAAGAGAAGGACATCAATCTGGAAATTACGAAGGAGGTTGTAAAACTTCTGAAGAAGAACAAGCCAGGCATACGTCTCATCCTAACCAGAGAAAAGGACGAGTTCCTCTCTCTGGAAGAACGTTGCAACATAGCCAACCAAGCCAATGCCGACCTCTTTGTCAGCATCCACGTGAATTATGCGATTGGCAAACCTCTTCTCAAAGGGACAGAAACTTACTATTCCAGTCTCCAAGGAATGACTGATGCAGTACTGTTGAGTGCGCATACCAAGAATGCTGACAAGAGTGAATTGCTTGCATGGTTGATGCAAAAGAGTTACAACGATGCGGGACGCGAGACCAGTCGAGGCGTGAAACCAGAACGTTTATACGTGCTGACACATACCATGATGCCAGCCGTGCTGACGGAAGTGGGTTTCATGAGCAATTTAGAGGAAGAAGTTTACATGAACACCAAAAAGGGGCGTAGGGAGATAGCCCAATGTATTTACAATGCTCTGATTGCCTACTACACGACCACGCAAGCCAAGACACATAAGAAAACACTGAAGAACCTGCGCAATACCAACGGAACCTACAGCGGAATAAAAACAGAGAAACCAAAGGTTGATCCTGAGGTTATTGAGGAGCCTCAAGAAGAGAAAAAGCAAGAAGTTATCCCAGCACCCGTTGAGCCAACTCCCACTCCTGAACAACCAGTTACAGAAGAGCAAAAGACTCCTGATATGGCAGAACAAACTCCGCCTTCTGAACCTCAATCCCCAGAAAAAGAAGAAAAAGAGATAACTGTAGAGGAACAGGCACCTTCACCATCCCTACCTGTTTTCAGCATCCAACTCTTTGCCACATCCAAAGAATTGAAAGCAACGGACGCACAGTTGCAAGGACTTGGTCCTGTCACATACGTGAAGGCAGACAACATGTTCAAATGCTTGTATGGAGGCACAACGGATTATCAGCAGGCCAAGAAAACCTTGACAGAAGTCCGTGAGAAATTCCCTGATGCATTCATCGTAGCTTATCTTGGCGATAAAAACATCACAACGGCTGAAGCATTGGAAATGCAAAGGTAAGAAAAGTACAGATAATGGTCCTTAATGTGGGGATATCTAATTACTTGTTGATGTAAAACATCTCTTGTCTATCAGATTATTTGCTATTGCATAGATAGTAAGGCCTGCAAGCGAGTGTATTTGTAACTTCCTGACTATGTTTCGTCTATGGGTAATAACTGTATTTACAGATATGAACAACTTGTTGGCAATCTCCTTGTTTGACATACCTTGAACGAGACAAAGAATAATCTCTTTTTCACGTTCGGATATGGATTCTTTGCTGTCTGCATTATTAATCATGCTGGAGATACGTGCAGAGACATCGTCTGTCTTCAGCTTTTGCTCCAGGATACGAATAGCAGGAACAAAAAGAACTTCTTCTACATTGCTGTGGTTGCAAAGCCATTCCTCATTATTGTATATGTCATAAAGCGTTGCTGTCAATTGGTTGTTGGCAAGTCCGTCATGAGGAAGATACTTGATGATGATGTTTTTCAGTTCATGAAACTTACCAGTCGTGTCGCTGTGGTGCTTTGAGAAGATATCCACATTGTAGTTGGTCTTCTGTTCTCCCCTGATAAGTGCTTCAACGTATGGGAACAACGTCTTCTCTTCATATTTCATGTGAATGTGGATGTCGTGTGCATATTCATCATAAAGACGCAATATCAATTCAGCAAGGTTATCGCTCTGGCTGAGAGTCTCCTCGAGTTTCTTTCGGATTGATGGCAACTGGAAGTCCAGAAAATAACGATGAGAAGCTTGCAAGTAGTCGAGCAACGTCTTCACGGAAATCTTATCATCCGTCTCTTTGGGAGCATATCCATTTATAAGGAAGTTGACGACAGTGAGAAAGGTGTAGCAATCAACGCCCTGTTCACTGCATATCTCACTCACTGTCTTATCACCAAAGCCAAGACGAATGCCAAACGCACTTAACCCTTGCAACATGCTATAGTTGTCGCTGATTAGGTCTATCATTTTGTCGTCAGCCTCGTATAGTTTCATTCTTTTCATCGTAACGCTTTTTTAGCAGTTGAGTTATAAATACGCCGCAAAGATACGATTTTTCCCTAACGGACACAATCCCTATTTGTAAGTATTAACATTCTGATCCGATAATTGTTATCTTTAGGATAAAGTATTTAACCTGATGGTTATTATGACAAAAATGCTTCTTTTAGTTAGATAGCCTCAAGGAATTTAACTACTGCATCACGATCTTCTTTCTTCAGATAGTAGAACTTCTCTGTTGCCTTGTAGGCATCCGACTGTTTCGAATAACCATGCCACATGATAGCTTCCAAAACATTGCGTGCTCTACAATCATGCAATCTATCGTCTGCACCCGTCAGTTGTCGAGAAAGTCCACGGCCCCATAATGGTGTAGTGCGACACCAGCCTGTGCGGATATCATTCTTCATAAAGAGACGATGCTGTGCCATATCGGTATAAGGCCAAATGGTTTGGTTAGGATATTTAGGCAACATCTTTGTCGCATCTTTACCAATGATCTGAGCGTATGTTTTGGTAGCGGCATCCACCCACATGTTGTCTGGGCCTGTCTTCCATGAGGGACGATGACACTGGGCGCACCCCATCTGCGTAAAAAGTTCCTTGCCACGTTGTACCTTTGCATCGTGCAGATTACGTGCAGCAGGCACAGCCAGTCCACGATGCCAAACCATAAACTGATAATATTGCTTGTCGCTCATCTCTTCCTGACCGTTGTTGGGAGAACCATTGAAGAGATACTTGTCAAACGACTCCTTCTTGGCTATCGACGAACAGCTCAGAATCTCATTCACTCGATTTGCAATCCCTTCATTTGTACCATCTGCATAATAAGGATGCAGGATGCTAGTCTCAGAGGCACCATGTTCCTTGATGTACTTGATGACCTCACCATCTTCGCTTTGAGCCTTGGCCCATGCAGGAGTGGTGTAGAGCCAATGACGATCAGAACGTGTCACGTTGGTGATGTTCCAAATGGCGTTGGCTCCTGCTCCATCCTGTAACGTACCACGCGTCATAGCGTAAGTGAAACGCTTTAATGGGCCATGGTCGCCATGATGTTTGCCAGTGTCATTATAGCCTGCTGAATAATAAGCGGAAGCCTTGAAAGCACCTGTCTCCTTATCCCACATAGCAGGATTCAGTTCTACATATTTTGACTCTGCCAACCACTGGGCTTCAATGTCCTCATCGTTGAGGGCATCAAGCAGACCTGTTCCATAGATGCCAATGGTTGACTCCAGTCGCACGTCGTAGTTCTCAGGTTTTGGATTCGTATTGAAAGCCGACTGCGGAATACGTACCTCAGGATAGATGAGAGAATACGTCTCACCATCTTCGAACTTCATGGGCAATCCACTCTCCATTGCTGTTACATTCTTCCACTCGATACTAATCTGATTCTCATCGATAGGCGCTTTGAATGGTGACATGGCTTGTGTTTGGGGCATACCTGTAACCTCGCTGATATAGGCATTGTTGTCAGGATGATAGATGACCAGCAAATAGCCATTACCCATCTGGTTGGCACGATATTCTGTCTGTCGCTTGCCATGACCATAGCTGGGATGACAAGCAATGCACGAGTTACGAACCCATGCCGGTCCTAATCCCTTGCGAGGTTCCTGCTCAAAAGTATAAAGATGTTCGAAGAAGTCTTCACCCGTATTGAAGTCATCCTCCATACCAGCTGCTTGAGCAGCAGGAGTGATGGCAGAATAGCTTGCCTTCTCCGTTGTACCTAACTTTCCGCCAGGATACCATTCTTCAGCAGTGAAGTTACCCGTCGCTCTGCCAAAAATCTGATCTTCTGGAGTCAACGTCCCCAATTCGTCACTATCGGAACATGCTGTAAACATGGTAGTTGCCAGCATTCCTAAGCACATGATTTTTGTTATTTGCGATTTGCTTTTCATAAGTGTTAATTGTTTAAGATTGTCTCGTTATTATTCTGAGGTGGAATCCCAGTTTTCTGGGTCATCGAAGTTTTTACCCCATACGATGCTACAATACTTCACAAACGGAGCAGGCATATTGCTGATACTCTCGATAGCATTGACATAACTACTCTCTACGGCTGTGTTCACCTCATCACTCTTCACGCTTGCAAAGAAGGTGTGAAAACTGTAGGTGTGAGCTGTTTTATCTGTAGAACCCAGCCAGATGTTGCGGATGCTGCGAATGTTATCGCGGAAGTCGGCAATCGAGTTGTAGCTGTAAGGCGACTCCACGTAAGCGATGTCATCTGCTGAGAAGGGATTGGCAATTTTAGCTGTGCCCACCTCGTTACAGATAGCCACACACGAGCCCTCGTCATCGCTCAGCACTTGTGCAATGGCAGCTTTCAGCGTGGGGAAGGTGCTCTTACTGCCACTGATGCCTGCCTTAGCCAGGTTGTCGCCATACGACAGACCGCCATTGGTAGTGTAGGCGAGTTTGGCAGCTTTAACCAAAGCAACACGTGTGGAATTAGCTGAAGTTTCACCCTCCCAAGCTACTTGCAACTGGAAGCATCTTTGCTTCAGCAGCGTACATATAGTCTGTGCATAAGCCAACTCTTGGGCACCACTGATTTTCTCGAAATTGGTGTAAGTATCATTTCCTCGTAACTCACTTACCTTACGATTCTGACCATTGCGGAACAGGATGAATTCCAGAGCGTGGAAGCCCAGAATAGTAGCATCCTCCAGCATCTCATCGTTCATACCATTATTAAAATAATTAAGTAACAGACTTCGATTCAGTGGCCATGAGTCGATAGTAGGATCGATATCAAAGTCTGAAGCTGCACCCATGAGGAAGGCCTCTGAACGCTCCCAATGCTGACGAGCCTGTTTGAAGTCCTGACAGGCCTTGTCTATCTGTGCCTGTGTAATGTTGTTGATATTCAATCCTGCAAGCGTCTTCTCCAAGTCCTCTACATCATCAGCCAACTGAGTATAGGTTGGTACAATTACATTGCTGACCAGAGTTTCCAGCACCTTACGAAGATACGCCTCTTGCGTTTCGTTGAGTTTCGAGGTCGTAATGGTGGTACTTGCCTTTTCCAATTCGCTGATCAGTTTTAAACAATTGTCGATGGCCTGCTGTCCATACTGTTTGTTGCTGTAGTTGGCAGCTGTGGTGTTAGCTGGATAATTGTCCTGATCAACCAATGGTGTGGTCTTTACGATGTTAAACTTGTTGTCATTCACTTCGTTGTCGTCATTGTCGCTGCTGCAAGCAGTGAACATAAGTCCTGTCATGAGGACTGCCATCAAATAAATCTTCTTTTTCATTGTCTTATACATTATTATTAAATTTAACGATTTTACAAAAAGAATCCCTCGTAAGCCACGCCGATGTTCACAGAAGGTTCGTCATTATAAAGACTCTTCAGGAAGCGTCTCGAATACTCTCCCTTGATGACTATCTGCTTGATAGGGTGATAGTTGATGCCTACAGCGAAACGCTTTACATCTGTATAGTCATAACTTACACCTTTCGTGTCACTGGCATAGGGATTGTAAGCCTCAAAGCGACTGAACAGATAAAGTCTTTGGTTCTTCTGATGTAGACTTTGAATCTGAGAGAAGATGTTGTAACCTGCCTCAAGACCATAGGCATAGGCATTACTGCTGACAAAGGCAGAGTGCTTGTATGGTGACTTGGAATTCAGGCGGTTGTACATATATTTCAGTTCTGCAGCATCTCCCAAGTAACCATAGTCGGCCTGTCCACGAACAATCCAGTTGTGATCGTTATAAGTGAAGTCTATAGCACCTATGGCTACCTTTCCTTTGTATGTTGCACCCGTTCCATTTGCATCGTTGGGATAAGTGTTTCCTATGCTGTGACCGTAGTATCCGCTAAGTCCTATGCGCAAGCCTGACACTGAATAGTTATCAATGCGCAGCGAGGCACCATATTTATTGGCGACATCAAACTCCAGTGGTGAACTTGTCCCCTTGTTGATCCATCCTACATTCGTAAAGTTATCAGCATTCAGACCTGCCAGGAACTGAGCCTCATAGCGGAAGTCACGATAGCGACCCCAGAATGATACTCCCGTTTGATGCCATGTGCTGGGCAGGATAGTGTTCTCGCCCTCAGGACGGTAAACAGTAAAAAAGTTAAGCGGCTCGTGATGTGCATTGTTCAATCCTACAGGCACCACAATGTGACCAGCACGGATGTTAGCCCAACGAGCAAAGGACTTCTGTAACCAGAACTGTTCCAGTTCTACCTCACCTCCCTTTTCAGTCTCTTGCTCCCATTCGCCTCCTTCCTCGTCTTCTTTTTCGTAAGCAATACCTGTACCACCATGCTCGAACTCAATCTCCGTACCAAAACTCCAACCCTTACCAAAATCATATCCAAGATAGATAACTGCATGGGGTATGTCAAAACGTCCATGACTGGGATCATTCTTATGTTCCTCAGGTTGACTGTATCGGCTCACGTGGTCACTGAAAAAGTTGCGTGTATAGTTTACCTCACCATAGCCACCAACGTTTAAACGCGATATTTTCTTTGTTTGCTGAATACTGTCTGCATTACTTTCCTGAGCATTTCCTGTCAGGCATAGATTCATTATTAATAATGTAAATAAAAATCTTTTCATCTCTAAACTAATACATTTAAAATCTGGTGCAAAGGTAGATTCATTCCACAAAAGAAGCAATACCTAAAAATTATGAAATCATTTTCTGGTTAGTTTGTGTTTCATGGAAAATGATTATGATTTTTCCTGATTTTGGTGGTTATTCTTCAATATAGTTGAAAAGTACATGCTCTAATACAAGTTTTTTTTTCAGTAGTTCAAAACCTGCCCTTCCATATATCAGACGCATTACGGCTTTCAGTTTGTTGACATATCCTTCTGTTACTTCATTCGTAACGTTGAGTTGCATAGTGTTCCTGACAGCCTTGAAGTCCTTCATTATTCCGATTATGAAAGTCTTCAGTGTTGAGAAAGAGGTCTTCCAACATTTCATTATCCATCGTATCTGTTCTGTTGGATTTGATCCTGTGATGACGGCATAGAAATTCTCTGATGCATTGTACCTTTCACGGAACCAGCCTAATGTGTTGAGTATTTTTAAAGAAGAAGTCTCTTAGGGGTTATTCGGGGTCAAATCTAAATAGTTACCTTGAGGAATATTTAAGGCAGCAACTGTAGCACAAAGAAAATTCAACAGACGATACATATTATCGTCAATCCTCACATGCTGGTTCCTAAGGATGTTTTTTTCATGAATAAGGTTGAGAGGGAAGTGCAATCTGCTGCTATTAGGTAGCGGACTTATATGCTTTTTCTCCTTTGTCTGACTGCCTCAAACAAGAGGATGGCGGCGCTGACGGAAACGTTGAGGGAGTCGAGCTTGCCCAGCATGGGGATGCGGATATGGGCATCGGCTGCCTCGCGCCACACGTTGGTCAGGCCTGTGGATTCCGTACCCATCACAATGGCCGTTCCCCCACGCATATCTGTATCGTAATAGAGATGGGAATCCTGCAGTTGTGCTGTCAGAATGCGGATGTTTTTCTTCTTCAGAAAGTCGATGCACTCCTCGCTGGTGCAGGTCAGGCAGGGAACAGTAAAGATTGCTCCTATGCTGCTGCGAATGAGATTGGGATTGAAAAGGTCGGTCAATGGGTCGCAAACGATGACTGCATCGGCTGCTGCCGCATCGGCACTACGCAGGATGGCTCCCAGATTGCCTGGTTTCTCCACACTTTCCAGCACTACAATCAGAGGATTCTCAGGCAGATGAAGATCCTGTAGCGAAAGGGCGCGGACCTGGATTTCAGCCACAACGCCTTCTGTGCTGTCGCGATAGGCAATCTTGGCGTAAACTTCCTTGGTGACCTGATAGCTGCGAACTGTTTCTGCCAGCGCATACACTTTCTGGGCTTCTGGCTGGTTTCCTAAAATCTCAGGACAGAAAAAGAGGGTGTCTGTCTTGTATCCAGCATCGAGGCAATGGGAAAGCTCGCGAAAGCCTTCCACCACGAAGATGCCGCTGCTGCGCCGCTCTGACGATTTCTGTTGCAGGGCGACGAGTCGCTTAATCTTTGGGTTCTGGAGGCTTGTTATCAGGTTGTCGGCTGCCACCATGGGTTTTCTTTTATTTTTTCTTCCAGATGAAGCGGTAGGCGAAGCGGCGGTTGGGGGCTGTGTCGCCTGTCGTCGAGATGCTGATGATGTCGCCTGGGTAGGAAGGATTGTCGGCCCATTTGAAGCGGAAACTGAACTCCTTTCCCGTCTTGCCGAGCAACTTGCGGGGAATGGCTATCTCAACGCACTTCTCTCCTACTGCAACATCCCAATCTTTCTCAAACTTCAAGCTTTCCAGTCTTGAATCTCCAATTCCGAAGTCGTACTTCCCGTCCTCGTCTGTGTCGATGTAGAGCAGCATCCAATTCCGGTCTGTGCGAGGCGTAAGCGGTTCGGCTGTCTCTGCTGCAAAGTAGACGTTCTTCTTATCGACTGCAACAAGGCAACGAACGATGTCGTTTCGACCGCTTTGGTCGGTGTAATGAAGGTCTCCATAACCGTCGTGGTCGCGATGGATGACGTCGCCTCTTGTATCGAGGAAACTGCTGTCAGGCTGCCATTCGTCAAGCTTTCCGTCGAGTTTAATGTTCTGATAGCCATGATGAACAGGAATAGGCGCAACACCTTTATAGCGACGGATGTTCTGCACCATCTGCATATAGTAGTTGTCCGTCCAGCCGCCTTTCATGGGAGCGATGGTGCGGTTGAACTCGGCATTGTACTGGTCTACAAAGTAGAAGGGATTCCCCTTGCGTCCCAGGAAGTCGATGTTCAAATCTGCTTGTCCTGAGGGGTCCTTGCCGTTCTTGTACTTGCCTGCAGTCCATTCGTTCCAATCATTAAGATAAATGAAGTCCGGGTCAACTTGAAGAGCTTCATCCCAACGGTCTTGGAAGTAGATACCGTACTGGGTCGGATTGTCTCTTTCCTCGCCAAGCCATGGAACAAAGGCTTTTTGTGGCATATCTATTCCATCAAGAGTTGGCTCCAAAGTCTCGCGTCTCCAACTCTTTCCCGTAATGCTTATTGGATGCTGAGCAGGCGTGACTGCCATCTCTTCGAGGCGACCTTGATGTTTGGAACACAGTTCTTCGGGCTTAAGGTCTGCGACCTTCTTGTCGTTCAACTCATAGCCGAAGCTCCACTTGTCCTCTCCTCCAACGTAAGGAGCACCCGCCCAAGAGTGATAGCCCCACCACATATTCCTCAAAGTAAAGAATTGCTTGACCTCTTCGCTGTAATCCTTATCTTTCTGCCCGCCGTTAGGATTGGCATCAACGCTGGGCGTAGCGTTGTATAGAAGCAAGGGTTTGCCCTCCCAGTAGAACCAGCAGTCTTGATAGCGAGGCGTTTTGTAGAAGCGTTCATAGAGACTTTGCACAACATCGATGACGTTGCCGTTGAAAGCCCAAAAGCAGAATTTGGGCACCTTATTGCCCAAAGCCTTCATCTCCTGCATCGTCTGGAAGAGCACTTCCCACTCGTCCCAATAGCAGACGGCATTCGTGACATCCAAGATGAGCACATCCACGCCTGCATCGGCAAGCATGGAGAGGTCGTGGAAGATGACGTACTTGTCCTGACTGAGGAAATAACCGTACTCTGGTTCGCCCCAATGGTAGGAACCGATGGTCCAGGCAGGACTTTCATTGTTGCGGGCTGCCTTGGGATCTTGCTCCAGCACCTTCGAAACATCGGCTTTGTAAGGTTGACCATTGTGGAGATTCTGGGTGTGCCAGGTAATATAGAAAATACCTACGCTGCGAGGCTTGTCAGTCTTCAACTTCACGTCCTCAGCTGTTGGAGTCTTTCGTCCGACTTCATCGATAGCCACCCATGTGTCAGGATAGATGTCTGTGTAGTAGGTTTCTTCAGGAACCTGAGCCTGAGCCATCATGGCAGTCAGGCATGAGGCAATCATCAGGAATCTTTTCATGATAATTAGTTTTGAGTTTGATTGTCTTTACGTTCTTGAGTTTATCCCTTATGCTTCATTGGAACGACCAGAGCGTTTTCTCTCCAAATGATCCAGAATGATCTTACGCATACGCATGCTCTTGGGAGTCACTTCCACGTACTCGTCGGCCTTAATGTACTCCAGAGCTTCCTCCAATGAGAAGATGGTAGCAGGGATAATGTGAGCTTTCTCGTCTGTACCGCTGGCACGTATGTTGGTAAGTTGCTTTGCCTTGCAGACATTGATGACAAGGTCGTTTTCGTGTACGTGCTCACCAATGACTTGGCCAGCATATACTTGATCTTGTGGCTCGATGAAAAAACGGCCGCGATCCTGCAAGTGATCAATGGCATAGGCGTAGGCATTACCGCTCTCGAGGGCAATCATCGAACCATTCACGCGACGTGTAATCTCGCCCTTGTAAGGCTGATACTCCTTGTATCGATGCGCAATAATTGCTTCACCCTGAGAGGCCGTCAGCATGTTGGTTCTCAGTCCGATGATACCGCGGCTTGGGATCAGGAACTCGATATTGACACGATCTCCTTGCGATTCCATCCCTGTCATGTCTCCCTTTCGACGTGTCACCATATCAATCATCTTGCTGGCGAATTCTTCAGGTACGTTAATGGTCATTTCCTCGATAGGCTCGCACTTTACTCCATCAATTTCTTTATAGATAACTTGAGGCTGGCCCACCTGCAACTCATAACCCTCGCGTCGCATCGTCTCGATAAGAACAGACAGGTGCAGAACACCACGTCCACTCACAATCCAACGGTCCGTAGCGCCTTCCACGAGCTCCACCTTAAGTGCCAGATTCTTTTCCAACTCCTTCTCCAAACGTTCTCCAATGTGGCGGCTGGTGCAGAACTTGCCTTCCTTGCCAAAGAAGGGGCTGTCGTTGATGGTAAAGAGCATTGACATCGTTGGCTCATCGATGTTGATGGTGGGCAGAGCCTCTGGATTCTCATAGTCGCAGATGGTATCTCCAATCTCGAAGTTATCCAAACCCACGATAGCGCAGATATCACCTGATCCAACCTCGTTTGTCTTTTGGCGACCCATTCCTGTGAATGTGTGCAATTCCTTGATTTTAGTCTTCTCGCTGGAACCGTCACGATGGACAATGGTAGCGTTCATTCCCTCGCGTAAAATGCCGCGATGTACTCGACCCACAGCGATGCGTCCTGTGTAGTTCGAGAAGTCAAGACTGGTAATCAGCATTTGCGGTGTACCTTCCAGTTGCAGGGGAGCAGGAATGTATTTGATGATGCTGTCCAGCAGATAGTCGATGTTATCGGTAGGTTTCTGCCAATCCTCACCCATCCAGCCGTTCTTGGCTGAGCCATAGATGACTGGGAAATCCAGTTGCTCTTCAGTAGCGTCCAGATCGCACATCAGATCGAATACCATCTCATACACTTCCTCAGGACGGCAATTCGGCTTGTCCACTTTGTTGACCACCACGATGGGTTTTAAACCAATCTGTAAGGCTTTCTGCAAAACGAAACGTGTCTGGGGCATGGGTCCCTCAAAAGCATCCACCAGCAGAAGGCATCCATCAGCCATGTTCAGCACACGTTCCACCTCGCCACCAAAGTCTGAGTGACCAGGAGTGTCGATAATGTTGATTTTTGTATCCTTGTAATTGATGGAAACGTTCTTGCTTAGGATGGTGATTCCACGCTCACGCTCCAGTTCATTGTTGTCCAGCATCAACTCGCCCTTTTGCTGATTCTCGCGGAACAGGTGTCCAGCCAGCAGCATTTTATCTACCAATGTTGTTTTGCCGTGATCAACATGGGCAATTATCGCAACGTTTCTGATATTCTGCATCTTCTTCTTTAAATTTGGCTGCAAAATTACAAAAAAACGTTGAAAATGGAAAGATAAACGTTGAAAGATGTCCTTGCAAGAGTCTAAATTTGCCCTTTTTAGAAAAAAACTTCCTGCTTTGTGTGTCTGACTTTAAACTTTTTACTATCTTTGCACCCGCATTTGCGAAGCAGTGCCGACGAGAGGTTGCTGCTCGACAAACAAGTTTCATTTAAAACCAATACAAAATTATGTATTTGAATTCAGCTAAGAAAGTTGAGATTTTTGAGAAGTATGGCCAGGGCGCAACTGATACAGGTAGTGCAGAGAGCCAGATTGCATTGTTTTCATTCCGCATCAAGAATTTGACGGAGCACATGAAGCAGAACCGCAAGGACCACAGTACAGAGCGCTCTCTGACAGGTTTGGTAGGTAAGCGTCGTGCTCTTCTCAACTACTTGAAGAAACGCGATATTGAACGTTATCGTGCTATCGTCAAGGCTTTGGGCCTGCGCAAGTAATCGCAGCTCCCATGAAACAGAAACAAGGCTGCACTCCCACATCGGGTTTGCAGCCTTTTAGTTTTCTTCCTCATTTGTACAACCCTTTTTACGCGTAAATCTATGAATAAGGTAAGACAGTTTGTTCCTGATGTGCTGGCTATCGTTTTCTTTGTCGCCATCAGTTGCTTGTATTTCATGGGTCCCATCCGTGACGGTCTCGTTTTGACTGGTCAGGATCATAGTGCAGCCGTTGGATCTAATGTGGAGATGGAGCAATATCGTGCTGCCCACCACGGCGAGCGAACTCGCTGGACCAATACTCTTTTCAGTGGCATGCCCACCTATCAGATGAGTCCCTCGTATCCCAGTACTGACACACTTTCCCGTATCGAAAGCATCTACCAACTGGGTCTGCCTGCTGTAGCAGCCTATATCTTCATGATGCTGTTAGGATTCTATATCATGTTGCGTGCCTTCGACTTCCGTGTATGGATGGCTGCGCTGGGTGCTGTTATGTGGGCCTTCAGCAGTTATTATTTCATCATCATAGCAGCAGGACACATCTGGAAATTGCTTACACTCAGTTTCATTCCTCCTACGATTGCAGGTATGGCGCTTTGCTATCGAGGAAAATATCTGTGGGGAATCGTTGTGACAGGCATTTTCATGGCCTTACAGATACTTAGCAACCACGTCCAGATGACCTATTACTTCCTTTTTGTGATAGGTTTGATGGTGTTGGCTTACTTTATCCAGGCTATCCGTGAGAAGAAAATAACTCAGTGGGTTCGTTCTACCCTGTGCTTTGTTGTGGGAGGAGTCTTGGGTGTATGCATCAATCTGAGCAATCTCTATCACACGTATGAGTACAGCAAGGAGACGATGCGTGGAAAGAGTGAACTGACGCATAAAACGAAAGATCCTACCGATCAGACCAGCAGTGGTCTGGAGCGTTCATATATCACAGCATGGAGTTATGGAATCGGTGAGACATGGACCCTGCTTGTGCCCAATGTTAAGGGAGGAGCCAGCCAAGCATTGTCTGAAAGCCCCACAGCCATGAAGCACGCCATCAATGACTATACACCCATCTATCGCGCTTTCACGCAGTATTTTGGCGAGCAGCCTGGCACCAGCGGTCCCGTTTATGTGGGTGCTTTTGTATTGACGCTTTTCTTCTTGGGTCTTTTCATCGTTAAGGGACCCATGAAATGGTGTCTTTTGGCAGCCACCATCCTTAGTATTCTACTCTCATGGGGCAAGAACTTCATGGGCTTCACAGATTTCTTCCTCGACTATGTACCCATGTATGACAAGTTTCGTACGGTAGCCAGCATTTTGGTGATAGCAGAGTTTACCATTCCTTTGCTGGCAATGATGGCCTTGAAAAAACTGGTGGACGATCCTGACTGTCTTCGTGGTCGAGAAGGAAGTTTTCCCCGCATCCATTATCTTACTGTCAGTTTCTGTCTGACAGGTGGTATTGCCTTACTTTTCTGGCTGATGCCTGATATCTTCTTTGGCAATTATATATCCACCAGCGATGCGATGTATATGAATCAATACGTCGAGGCTGGCTATATTCCCAACGATCTTGCAGGTGGCATCCTGACCAACATGAGTGAGATGCGTCGTGCCATGTTCACCTCTGATGCGCTGCGTTCATTTATTATCGTGGCGATAGGAACCGTCATCTTGCTCATTTACCGTTGGGGCAAACTCAAAACCACTCCCATGGTGGCTTTGCTGATCGCTCTTTGTCTTTTTGACATGTGGGGAGTCAACAAACGCTATCTTAATGACGGCATGTTCTCTGCTCCTCGCACGGATGCACAGGCATTCCCCTTGACTCAGGCTGATGAAATTATTCTGCAGGATAGCAGCAAGTACTATCGTGTACTGAATCTGACCGTCAGCACTTTCAACGATAATACTACCTCTTTCTATCATAAGAGCATTGGCGGTTACCATGCTGCCAAATTGCGACGTTATCAGGAACTCATCGAGGAGCATCTGCAAGGCGAGATTCGTGCAGCTCAGAAGGCTGCCATTGAGACGCAAGGCAAGCTGCAACAATGTAATGGAGACAGCCTCTTCCCTGTACTCAATATGCTGAATATGAAGTATATGATACTGGGAGGCAAGGAGGATACGAAAATTCCAGTTGAAAATCCCTGGACTTATGGGAATGGGTGGTTTGTCAGTCAAATCCAGTACGTAGAGGATGCGGATGCAGAGATTGCTGAACTTCACAAGATTAATCCTAAGCAGACCGCCGTAGTGGATCGTAAGTTCCAGGAGGTACTGGGAACTGACGTTCAACCTGCTGATTCAGCATCGATTGTTATTCTTACTGGTTACGAGGCCAACCAATTGACTTATGATGTGCAATCAGCAAAGGGTGGCGTCGTGGTATTCAGTGAGGTTTATTATCCAGGTTGGACTTGTACCATCGATGGAGAAAAGGCTGACATAGCTCGTGCAGATTACGTTCTTCGTGCTGTGCGAATGCCTGCTGGCAAACATACGGTAGTACTCACCTTTAAACCTCAAAGCGAACGTGTGACGGAAACTATTGCTTATTCTGCTCTCTGTCTGCTTGCCCTGATGCTTGTCGGACTGCTGGTACGCTTAATCATGACAGCTCGTGCCAAAAAAGAGTGAAGATTCCGTAGGATAAGAAGAGAAATTCGACGTGAACAATAAAGCGGCGGGAGTTGATGCCTACCGCTTTATTAATGCCCGCACGATGAACCAGAAATGTTCCAAGATGGTAGCTGGCCACCCGTAGTGGTGACCCATCAGACGAAGTCTTTCAAAGAGAGACTTCCGATGATTCTGGATTGTAAGACCTTCATTCAGGTAGTCGGTCAGAATCAAATGGGTGTTGTGGATTCTCATGCGACGTTTCTCTGCTAATTTCATCAGGCGTATGCACCAGTCGAAATCAGCAGAATAGTGATATTTCAGGTTGTAGGGAACCTCACGAGCTAGTTCAGTGCTTACGTAGAAGGATTGGTGGCAAACTCTCATGCCGCTCAAGAAACTCTTTGAGGTCAGCTTCTCAGGTGCAGTCAGCCGGCGGTGTCGGATGAAGTTTCCTTTATTGTCAACCAAATCTGTTTCACCATAGATGATGGCAGGATTGGCATGATTCCATCGACTCCATTCTATCTGTTTCACGATGGAGGATAAAGTTGTCTTCTCATGCAGTTTGTCGCCTGCGTTAAGGAATACGATATAGTTGCCTTGAGCAGTAGCGATGGCTTTGTTCATCGCATCATAAAGTCCCTCATCATGGTCGCAAATCAATCTGATAGAGTGGGGCTTTTCCAAGGTAGTATTCCGTTCCACAAAGCGTTGTACGATGCTAAGCGTATTGTCTTTTGAGCATCCGTCTACAATCAAGTGCTCTACGCGAGAATAATCCTGCTCTGCCACACTCTGCATGGTACGTTCCAGGGTCTTTACAGCGTTGTAAGTTACTGTGGCTACGGTTATCAGTGGTTTACTCTTCATATAGTCTAATGTATTGTTGGGCCACATGTGTCTCGCTGAACATGGAAGCTGCTTTCTTGTGAGCTGCTTCGTGCAGATTGTGCTCCATCACATAGTTGATTCCTCGTGCCAGATCTTCAGCATCACAATAGTTTGCCACGTAGCCATTCTCCTGATGATCTATCATCTCTGGAATACCTCCCACGCGGAAGCCTACACATGGTGTTCCACAAGACATTGCCTCCGCAATGGTGTTGGGTAGGTTGTCCTGTAAAGAAGGAGTCACGTAGGCATCCACAGCGGCATA